>JBEUIR010000042.1:0-12298 GCA_040415395.1 Candidatus Thiothrix namsaraevi | reverse complement strand
GTCGTGAACAGCCTATAAATCAGCATAGTTTATTATACGCTGAATGGCGGGGATTTTTATGACTGACACATATGCTCATCCTTATGGAAACTGGTTATACAGTACACTATTAATTGCAGTAATCACTCCTCACTTAGCCGGGTGTAATAGTGGTAGTACCACGGCGCAAGACAATACCAATACCACAACACCTGCCGTCGCTATTCCGGCTGCTACACCACCAACAACGGCAGCAGCCCCGCCCAGCGTGAACGCGCCCCCTATCGCGGCTACTGTTGTCAACGCCACGCCTACCACCAGTCAACGTTTCAGTCTGGTGGCGGCGAGTAGCGGTCAAGTGGTTAACCCCAGCAGTTTAAACCAAGACAAAACTGTCTCAGTTGGCTCAAGCGGTGCATTAGGAAGACCAGAAGCGCAAGGTGCAAACATGACGCCGCTGACGGATGCTGAACTGGCAGCGATAAAAAAAACCACACCAACCGCAGCAGCACGTATTATTCGTGAATCAATCATTGGTTTTGATAGCCGGTTTCACGTCAACCCCTATGCTTACCCGCAGCGTGCCGTGGCACTGATCACCTATAATGGCAGCACGCATTGCACTGGTTGGCTAGTAAGCCCCGATACCTTGGTAACAGCAGGGCATTGTGTACACGGCGGGGGCAGCAGGGGCAAATGGGGAACTGCCACTGCATTCAGAATTTATCCGGGTTTCTCAGATGGCTATGCCCCCTATGGTTATTGCCAGCCACGAGAGATCTATTCTACTCTCGGCTGGATTAGCGCTGCGGACAACGATGCGGATGTTGGGCTTATCAAACTCAATTGCGCCATCGGTAACGCAACCGGCTATTTCAGTTATTTCGTAGCCGCACAAACTGACAACACGGCGATTACCATCAATGGCTACCCCGGTGATAAAGCGGATGGCAATCAACAATGGGGTAGCACTGGTATTATTCTCCGCTCAACCCCTGCAAAAATTTATTACGATAATGACACGACTGGCGGCATGAGCGGCGCACCAGTTTGGTTGCAACATGATAAGACCGCATGGTCATTGGGTATCCACACCAACGGCGAAAGCCTCTTGTCACCCGGTGCTAACGGCGGTACACGCATTTCTCAGGATGTATTCGACCTCATCACCGCCGTCAAAGAGCTTCCTTAAGCCACGCAACTTAATCGATAGATGAATCCAGCAAGGCGGCGCGTTACAATGCCCGCCTTGTCACCTGACACTAACGCTGGATTTTTGACCTTACCGTGAGCAACCTCATTCAACGCCGCGCTTTGCGCCTGCAAAATCTGCCCAAGCCTACCTACCCTGAAGAACTTCCGGTCGCTGCTCGCCGTGCAGATATTCTCGCCGCTATCCAAGCGCATCAAGTCGTCATTATTTGCGGCGAAACCGGCTCAGGCAAAACCACTCAACTTCCCAAAATGTGCTTGGAATTGGGGCGCGGCGTGGATGGCTTTATCGGTCACACCCAACCCCGGCGCATCGCTGCCCGCAGTGTCGCCGCCCGGATTGCCGAAGAACTCAACACACAACTCGGTCAGCAAGTCGGTTACAAAGTGCGTTTTCACGACCGCTGTTCACCGGACAGTTACATTAAATTAATGACCGATGGTATTTTGCTGGCAGAAATTCAGCAAGACCGCTACCTGCGCCAGTACGACACCCTGATTATCGACGAAGCGCACGAACGCAGCCTCAATATCGACTTTCTACTCGGCTACCTCAAATGGCTCTTGCCGAAACGCCGTGATATGAAAATTATCATTACCTCGGCGACGATTGACCCAGAACGCTTTTCCCGCCATTTCGACAATGCTCCGATTATCAATGTATCAGGGCGAACTTACCCCGTCGACATCCGCTACCGCCCCTTGATTGACGTGGATGCGGAAGAAGAACTCGAACGCGATCAAACCCAAGCCATTCTCGATGCAGTCGATGAATTAGGGCGTGAAGCCCCCGGCGATATTCTAATTTTCCTGCCCGGCGAACGTGAAATCCGCGAAACTGCCGAAGCCTTACGCAAACACCACCCGCCTGCCACCGAAATCCTGCCGCTGTATGCGCGGCTTTCCAACGAAGAGCAGCACCGTATTTTTGAACCCCATGGGCAACGCCGCATTGTGTTAGCCACCAATGTCGCGGAAACCTCCCTCACCGTACCCGGCATTAAATACGTGGTCGACAGCGGCTATGCCCGGATTTCACGCTATTCATGGCGAGCTGGCGTACAACGTTTGCCGATTGAAAAAGTCTCACAAGCCTCGGCGAATCAACGTTCCGGGCGTTGCGGGCGGGTCAGCAATGGCATCACCATCCGACTTTACAGCGAGGACGATTACAACAAACGCCTGGTGTTTACCGAACCGGAAATCCTGCGCACCAATCTGGCGGCGGTTATCTTGCAACTCGCGACCATGTGGACGGCGGACATCGAAGGCTTCCCCTTTGTCGAACCGCCGGATACCCGCCTGATTCGTGACGGCTACAAACTGCTGTTTGAAATCGGCGCAGTCGATAAAAATTTCAACGTCACCAGCAGCGGGCATCAACTTGCCAAACTGCCACTCGACCCCCGCTTTGGGCGCATGTTACTGGCAGCAAACGACAATGGGGCATTGCGTGAAGTCTTGATCATCGTCAGCGCATTAACCCTGCAAGACCCGCGTGAACGCCCACTGGATAAGCAACAAGCATCTGACGAAAAACACGCACGTTTCAAGGATGAGCAATCCGATTTCCTCAGCTTCCTCAAACTCTGGGATTATTTCCACGAGCAACGCAAACACCTGTCACAGCGCAAATTCCGCGACTTGTGCCAGAAAGAATTCCTCTCCTACATGCGCCTGCGCGAATGGCACGACATTCACACCCAATTGCATCAAATGGTGCTGGAAATGGGTGGCAAGGAAAATGACGCTCCAGCCAGTTACGACGCGATCCACCTGAGCTTACTGACAGGCTTGCTCGGCAATATCGGCATGAAGGATGAGGAGCGCGAATACATGGGCGCGGGTGGGCGTAAATTCCACATTTTCCCCGCCTCCCATTTACGCAAAAAACCACCGCAATGGGTCATGGCAGCAGAATTGGTGGAAACCTCGCGCTTATTCGGGCGCACCATTGCCAAAATTCAACCCGAATGGGTGGAAAAACTCGCCGCACACCTGCTGCGCCACCATTACACCGAACCGCATTGGGAACAAAAACAAGCGCAAGTTGCCGCGTTTGAACGCACCTCGCTCTACGGCATCACCATCACCCCACGCCGCAAAGTCAGCTACGGGCGCATTGATCCCGTCACTTGTCGCGAAATTTTTATTCGTCACGCTTTGGTATACGGCGAATACCGCACTGCTGCACCGTTTTTCCAGCACAATGCCGAACTCATCGCCGACATTGAAATGCTGGAAGCCAAGGCGCGTCGCCGCGACATCCTCACCGACGAACACCGTTTGTATGCGTTTTATGACGAACGCATCCCCGCCCATGTCGTCAATGGGCATTCGTTCGAGCGCTGGCGCAAAAAAGCCGAACAGCACGACAGCCAATTGCTGTACCTCACCCACGCTTACCTAATGCAACGCGAAGCGGGGCATGAAAAAAGCGGGCAATTCCCCGACAGCTTGCAGGTGCAAGGCATGATTCTGCCATTACGCTACCACTTTGATCCGAAAGCCGACGATGATGGTGTCACGGTGCGTTTACCCTTGCTGGGGCTGAACCAACTCAACCCCGTCCGCTTCGAGTATTTAGTGCCGGGCATGTTGGAAGAAAAAATCACCGCGCTGATCCGTGCCTTGCCCAAACACATTCGCAAACAGTTTGTACCCGCACCGGATTACGCCCGCGCCTGCGTGGAAGCCATCGAGCCGAGCGACACCTTGCCCTTGCAAACATCGGTGGAAAAACAGCTATTACGCATGAGTGGCAGCCAAATTCCACCCGAAGCGTGGGCAGCCATTACGCTGGAAACACACTTGCAAATGCGCTTTGAAGTCGCCGATGAAGCGGGTAAAGTGATTCGCAGCGGACGCGATTTAGACACCTTACGCGGCAAAGTGCACGCGCAAACCCGTGCGGAATTGGCGTCCAAACCTGTGCAATCCATCGAACGACTCGGTATTACGACGTGGGATTTTGGCGATTTACCGGAACTCTATTGGCTGGAAGCAGGCGGCACAAAATTGCGCACATGGCCTGCCCTAGTCGATGCCAACAACAGTGTCAGCATTCGCTTGTTTGATAATGAAACCGATGCCAACAACGCGCATTGGCAAGGTGTATTGCGCCTGTTCTGGCTCGCTTTGCCCGCTGAAGTGAAAGATGTACCGAAATATGTGCCGCAAATGCAAACCTTGTGCCTGCACTACGCCGCCACCGGCAAATGCGAGGAACTCAAAGACAGCATTACCCGCTACGTGTTCCGGCAGGCATTTAAGGACTACCTCACCATTCGCAAGCAAGACAGCTTTGCCCACGC
This sequence comes from Candidatus Thiothrix namsaraevi, assembly GCA_040415395.1. GTDB lineage: Bacteria > Pseudomonadota > Gammaproteobacteria > Thiotrichales > Thiotrichaceae > Thiothrix > Thiothrix namsaraevi. The sequence continues at coordinate 7,793 of JBEUIR010000042.1, read as the reverse complement.
ATTAGGTGAATGCCGCTTACAGATTTTTCCGCAAACCCAAGAAACAGCGCGTCTGCTGACCCCCATACTCGCGCTGTACCATGACTTGCGCAAACAATTGAAAGGCAAAGTGCAACCGGCATGGCTAGAAGCCTTGAATGACATCAGCGAACAATTGAACCATCTGGTGTACGTGGGATTTCTGGACGCAGTATCGCCGGAGGAGTTGCGGCACTTTCCGCGTTACCTCAAAGGGATTCAACGACGTTTGCAAAAATTGGCGGAGAACCCGACCAAAGACAGGGCATTACGGGTGCAAGTACAACCGTATTGGGATCAATGGAAAGCGGCTTCGACTACGCTCAGCCAGCGGCGTTCCCTGAACGAAGTCGAAGGGAACTGGCACGAGTACCGCTGGATGTTGGAAGAATTCCGGGTATCGCTATTTGCGCAGGAGCTAGGAACCGCAAGGCCAGTATCAGCCAAGCGGTTAGATGAATTATGGAAAAAAGCCCAGCCGTAGCTACTGGGTTGCAACCATCGCAGTCTGGCTGCTACGCGGGTAACGGTTCGGATAGCCGTAGTATTTATTCGATACTTCAGGTGATTTCATCTTGGTCAACACGCTACCGATGATATTGCATTGTGCTTGATGTAAACGCCCGACCGCATCTTTCAAATTACGCTTACGGGTCTGACCATAAGCACTGACAAACACCGTATTACCCGTGCGGTTGGAAATAATCAACGCATCCGCCAAGCCCATCACTGGTGGACCATCGAGGATAATGTGATCGAACATGCCTTCCACTTCATTCAATAAATCGGTGAAGCGCTCACCTGCCAATAGCTCAGTTGGATTCGGTACCGCAGAACCGGCAGAAATCGCCGACAGGTTTTGCACCGTGGTTTCCTGAATCAAATCAGCGACATTTTCTTTCTCACCCAACAAGTAATCACTCACACCCAGACGATTTTCCAAACCCAATTTATTATGGGCTTCCGGGTGGCGCATATCGCAATCAATCAATAGCACTCTTTTGCCGGTGTACGCAAATACAGTAGCCAAATTCACCGCCGTAGTGGTTTTCCCCTCACTGGGTGATGAGCTGGTGACATTCATGATGAGCGCCAACCCTTGCTGCGACGGCGCTTTCATCATGAGAATGTTTTCCCGCAATGACCGGAATGCCTCTAACATGAACGAGCTACCAACCTGCCCACGCAATGCTAGGACATTCTTATTGTTGCGCCCGGAAATATAAGGAATCACCCCCAACAAAGGCACAGATCCCAGCGCTCGACGCATGTCTTCGACGCTTCGCAAACGGTCATCCATGATTTCAGCGATAATCGCCGCCAATAAACCTAGCAGCAAACCTAACGCTACTCCCATACCTAAGTTCAGAGGAATGTTGGGCGCGAAAGGTCGAGTCGGTACACTTGCTTCATCGACAATCGCCACATTACTAGCACTGCTATCCGCAACCCGACCAATTTCATTCAGGCGAGCTAATAGGCTTTCATAGTTAGTACGGTCAGCTTCAACTTCACGTTGCAAAGTCAAATAGCCAGCAGACTTATCACGATTTCCCATGAGTACCGCTTCCTGCTTTTTGACTTCACCCCTCAACTCACTTTCACGCTGTTTAGCCGCTTCGTATTCAGCCTGTAATCTGCCACGGGTAGTCCGGTCAATGCTGGAAGATTCACGCTGAATTTCCTTGGACAACTCACTAATGCGTGCCTGTAATTGCTGCATTTCTGGGAAATCTGCTTTGAATAGCTTAGATTGATCGCGGTATTCTGCTTGTACCCGTGCCAACTCTTCCTTCAAACGTTGTATTGCCGGGTTTTCCAAGGTACGGTCAGCACCCGCCACATTTTGAGAACGGTTGAGTGAAGCTTCAGCCGCAATCCGCGCACTGGTGGCAGCGGTCAGCTCCAGATTAAGAGAATCCAGCACACCGGAAGCCGCAGAACGATCACCATCCAAGGTAATGATCCCCTGCTTCTTAGCGAAGGCAACCAATTCACGCTCGGAATTCTCCAGCGTAAGCTTGGCTTCTTTCAATTTACCCTCAAGCGTTTCCTTGGTATTGGAAACCGCCTCGTTACGCAAATTTAAACTCATCTGTTTGTAATTAGCTGCTAGGGTATTAACAATTTCTGCCGTTAACTCAGGATCCGTGTGATCGTAACTAATTTTAAAAATCTGCGAGTCTTCCACCGCATATATACTCAAACTGCGCCGGAAGTTTTCGCCGACATTACTCTGTTGCGCCTGAGCCTCATCACCAGCGATGTTCTGCTTAATGGAGGTCAACCAAGCATAAGCGCGGGCGCGTAAGGAATTATTGTCTTCAAAACGGTCGGCGATCTGCAACTCTTCAATCGTTTCATTGGTCAGGCGTTCGCTACCCAATAACTCTATCTGCGTTTGATAAAACTCGCGCTCACTGCGTGGGGTACGCGCTGGTTCTGCACGATCCCCCAAGGATACCCGCGTCTCTTCCGGGGTCACTTGCAAGGTAGTGGTTGCACGGTAGACATCTGGTGACAAAAAGGTAAACACAGCAATCAGCAAAAACGTTGCCAAAGCAATGCCCAGCAACAGCCACTTACGCTGCATTAACCGCCGCCACAACTCACCAAACCCAAACTCCTCAGCTTGGGCACGCGGCGCAACTTCCTCCATAGGAATATACTCCACCACCTGAGTATTCCCCGCCGCACGCACTTCGAGGCTTTTCGATTGATTTGCGTAATAGTTTTCCATCACCGCTCCTTGAGCATTGCCGCTACCGGCTATCATTAACGCCGACAGAGATTTCTGAAATTAAATCAATAATAGTACACGGCACAATAACTGCAATAAATGCCGTGCTTCAAAACAGCCCAACCATTCTACTAGGCTTCATTACGCCCATACTGATCTTCCAGACGAACGATGTCATCTTCCCCAAGATAACTGCCCGATTGAACTTCAACCAACTCCAATGGCACTTTGCCCGGATTCGCCAAACGGTGCACACTGCCCAACGGGATGTACGTTGACTGATTTTCAGTCAATAAAAAGATTCTGTCATCACAAGTCACTTCTGCCGTGCCTCTCACTACAATCCAGTGTTCTGCACGGTGATGGTGTTTTTGCAGCGAGAGCTTTGCACCCGGTTTCACGGTAATCCGCTTAACTTGGAAACGCTCGCCCGCATCCACCGAGTCATAACAACCCCAAGGGCGGTTGACCAAACGGTGAATAATGGCTTCGCTGCGGCCTTCCGCTTCCAATGCCGTCACAATACGCTTCACATCTTGTGCTTTGCTTTTGTGCGCAACCAAGGTGGCGTCTTTGGTTTCGATCACAATCAGATCATCAACCCCCACCAGCGTTACCAGACGGTCTTCGGTAAACACCAGATTATTGCTGGCATCATGCGTCATGACATTGCCACGCAAAACGTTATTGGCGGCATCACGTTCGCTCACGTCCCACACCGCTGACCATGCACCCACATCGTTCCAACCCGCATTAAGTGGCACAGTCGCCGCATGGCGGGTGTGCTCCATCACGGCATAGTCAATGGAATCGGAAGGGCAATCTTTAAACGTAGCGGCATCCAAACGAATAAAATCCAAGTCATGTTGCGCGTGCTTAAAGGTTTTTTTGCACGCGGCGAGAATGTCAGGTTTATAGGTTTCCAGTTCACGCAGGAAGACACTCGCTTTGAACATGAAAATGCCCGAATTCCACAAGTGCTTACCGCCATTCAGGTATTCAGTCGCTATTTCTAAACTGGGCTTTTCGGCAAAAGCCGCCACTTGCCAAGCATTTTCAAAACCTGCCATAGCTGCGCCTTGTTCGATATAGCCGTAACCGGTTTCCGGTGAAACAGGCGTAATCCCAAACGTCACCAAAAAGCCGTCTTCTGCCAAAGCACTGGCTTGCATAATGGCTTGCTGGAACGCAGCAACATCAGGAATCACATGGTCAGCAGGCAATACCAACATCACCGGATCCGCACCATTGGCTTCCAGCAAAGACAAAGCAGCGACCGCAACCGCAGGGGCAGTGTTGCGCCCCACCGGTTCGAGCAAAATACCTTGGTTTGCCTGACCAATTCCCTGTAACTGTTCTGCCACCATAAACCGGTGTTCTTCGTTACAGACAATGACGGGTGCTTGCTTATTCACCAGACCATCCAGACGTTCCAGCGTTGACTGGAACAAAGTACGGTCTGCGCTAATCAGCGGCAAAAATTGCTTGGGGCGCAATTTGCGCGATACCGGCCACAAACGTGAACCAGAGCCACCAGAGAGGATTACGGGGGTTATTGGAGTCGCCATCTCTATACCTGCTTTAAGTTTAGGATTGTCGGAAATCACGCTGATGGTTCACGAACCATGCATACGTTGATTTAAGTCCATCGGGTAAGGTGATTTGGGGTTCCCAACCTAAACTGTTCAGGCGGGAAACATCCAGTAATTTGCGCGGCGTACCATCCGGCTTGCTCGCATCGAATACAATTTTCCCTTGAAAACCGACCACTTCCGCCATGAGTTCCGCCAGTTGGGCAATGCTGCAATCCACACCCGTGCCGACATTAATATGCGACAAGGTTTGCGGCACCAATGCTTGATACGCCGCATCGTCCATTTCCATCACATGAATGGAAGCCGCAGCCATATCATCAACATGCAGAAACTCGCGCAATGGTGTCCCCGAACCCCAGACTGTCACCTGTGGTTCTTGCGCTAACATAGCCTCATGGAAACGCCGCATCAATGCAGGAATCACATGCGAATTTTCAGGGTGGAAATTGTCGTTAAAACCGTACAAATTGGTCGGCATGACACTGCGGTATTGCGTGCCATACTGACGGTTATACGCTTCACATAATTTGATACCGGCGATTTTAGCAATCGCATAAGGTTCATTGGTTGCTTCCAACTCACCCTGCAACAATTCAGACTCAGCCATCGGCTGTTTGGCAAACTTGGGGTAAATGCATGACGAACCAAGGAAAAGCAGGCGCTGAACACCTGCTTGCCAAGCTGAATGAATGATATTGCTTTCAATCATCAGATTTTCATAAATGAAATCCGCCGGATACGTGCTATTCGCATGAATCCCCCCGACTTTTGCCGCTGCCAGATAGACCTGATCAATGTTTTCTGTTTGGAAAAACTGTTCAACCTCCTGTTGACGGTTCAGGTTCAATTCCTGCCGGGAACGCAATACCAACTCCACTTCCGGGCGTTGTTGCAACTGGCGAACCAAGGCAGAGCCAACCATTCCCTGATGGCCAGCGACATAAATACGGGTTTTTTTCATGCGGATTACTCGTGGTAAGACATAATGCGGTGGCCGTGGTCTTTCAGATGCTTTTCTTTCAGCATCAGCTTCAGGTCAGATTCCATCATGTCATTCACCAGTGAATTCAAGTCATGCTTAGGAACCCAGCCCAGTTTTTCTTTGGCTTTGGTTGGGTCGCCAATCAGCAACTCGACTTCAGTCGGACGGAAATAACGTGGGTCAACTGATACAATCTCACGACCGATTTCCAAGCCATGTTGTTCCGGTGTCGCGCCCGTAGCCACTTCATAAACAGCACGGTCAAAACCAGCAATCACGCCTTTCTCATCGACACCCTCACCGTGGAACTCAACCGAGATACCAGCGCGTGCAAATGACATGCGTACAAACTCACGCACCTCGGTGGTAACACCGGTCGCAATCGCAAAGTCTTCCGGCTTATCCGCTTGCAGAATCAACCACATCATTTCGACGTAATCTTCCGCATGACCCCAGTCGCGCTTAGCAGACAGATTGCCCAGATGCAGGTCTTTCTGCAAACCCAAAGCAATGCGGGAAGCCGCACGGGTGATTTTACGGGTTACGAAGGTTTCACCACGCAGAGGCGATTCGTGGTTGAATAAAATGCCATTGCAAGCAAACATGCCATAGGCTTCACGGTAGTTGACCGTGATCCAGTAAGCGTACAACTTAGCTACCGCATAAGGTGAACGCGGATAGAATGGCGTGGTTTCCTTTTGCGGCACTTCCTGCACCAAACCGTATAATTCAGACGTGGATGCCTGATAAATCCGGGTTTTATGAGTCAGATTAAGGAAACGCACTGCCTCCAGAATCCGCAGTGTACCGATACCATCTGCATTGGCAGTGTACTCAGGCATATCAAAGGAAACGTGTACGTGACTCATTGCTGCGAGGTTATAGATTTCGTCCGGCTGGACTAAACCGATAATACGTGTCAGATTCATGCTATCCGTCATATCACCGTAGTGCAGCACGAATCTGCCATCAGAGGTGTGTGGATCTTGGTACAGATGGTCAATACGGTCGGTGTTCAATAATGAAGAGCGCCGTTTGATCCCGTGTACGGTGTAGCCCTTTTTCAATAAAAACTCGGCCAGGTAAGCGCCATCTTGACCTGTAATTCCAGTAATTAAAGCCGTTTTGCTCATGATTATTCCTTAATTTACATCACTTGATTGTTAGAAGCTGTTTTGCTGCGCATCAGCAAATATAAAGGGTACGAAAACCGTTTCAAATTCATCAAACCTACCGAACGTGCCGCGTATAGCGCGGAGGAAGCTGGTGAACATAGCCCATTTTTGACTCTGAGCCTAAAGTCTTCTTTAATGCCGGACAAGCGGCGGCTATTCGAGACCCCCGTCATGTCAAAGCGTGAAAGGATAAGATCTAGGCACTGCATCTCAGACGGGTGCTTAAGCATAGTAACCGCCCGCACAATATAGTCATAGTCAGATGAAATTTTATACCCCAAATCATAGCGCAAGGAGGCGTAACGGTAGTGAAAAAACATGGACTGATGGCTACAGAACATGCCCTTTTTCAGACTGAAGGTGCGCTTTGCCGCCTTGATAATTTCCTTACCATCCGCAAACTCCTCACACATATCGCCATAGACAATCGCTGGCGGCTGCTCAGCAAACGCCTGAAGCTGACGGTCTAACTGTGTCAGGGTATCGGCTGCATACAGCGAATCCCCTGAATTCAGAAAACAAAAGTAATCACACGGCTGGATATGGCTAATGCCTTTATTCATGGCATCGTAGATACCTTTATCCGGCGCGGAAACATAGCGGATATTGGGTTGTGCCTCGGACAGTTGCTGTAAGTAAGCCGGAGTACCGTCTTTAGAAGCACCATCAATAATGATGCATTCCCAATTGAGGAAGGTTTGTGCCAACAGCGAATCAACCGTCCGCATTAAACCCGACAGATTATTGTAACAGATTGTAATGAAAAAGAATTTTTTATTCATATATGTATCTCAATACATCACGCACCGCAGTAAATTCCACTTTTGCGTAAGGCTGTAAATGCTGAGTATTGGCGTCAATGGCAAGAATCGCCGTCTCAACATCCTGGACACGCTCACACACCGCACACAAACGCTGCGATTTCACATAATTAGCCAACTCAATCTGGTGCTTATCAGCCCTATCGGTATTAGGAACCACTAATACCCGTTTTTTATGCTCCAACAACATAAAAATCGTGCCAGCCCCGGCATGTGTAATGAAAAAGTCATAGTCTGCGAGTTTGTCTTTTAAACTTTTATCAAAATCAAACCAAGGCTTATACTGTGGTTGGTAATTACCCTCACCGGTTTGCAAAGTAATCTCGTAGCGACTTTCCAAATCACGGCTTTCATCAATTTTCTTCACCAACGAGTCAAACCCGGTAGTGCCAGTGATGACAAGGATTCGCGTTTTATTATTAGAGGCGTCCAGCGAATTCAGCGTCACGAGATTACTTTGCA
>JBEUIR010000041.1:0-12662 GCA_040415395.1 Candidatus Thiothrix namsaraevi | reverse complement strand
ACCTGCCCGGAGTTTTGTGCCGCGCTGACGGACGATGAGGTCGTGCGATTTTTGCGTTATACCCGCACACGTGAATTGGGAGCGCAGGAAATCGTGGCGGATATTGGCGAAATCAGTGACCGCTTTTATTTGGTCATCGGTGGGGCGGTCAAGTTACTGCAAGTCGATGGTGAGCGCGAGTTTGAAGTCGGGCAATTGGAACCGGGCAGTTTGGTGGGGGAAATGTCTTTCTTTGACCGCCAGCCGCGTACCGTGCGTTTGAAAGCGCGGCGCAGCGGGGTGCGTTTGCTGGAAATTAACCGCCAGATGTACAACCGCATTCGTATCGAAGAACCCTACATTGCCACCAATTTGCTGGAATTTGTGGTGCGCAGCTTGGATTTTCTGGTGCGCCATTTGAGCGATGAAAATGCCAAGCTGCACAAGCAAGTCACGGGATTAGGCTATCGTTAAGTGTTTTAGGGCTGGGCTTCCACGGCTTTAATGCTTGCTATCATTAACAATCAAATATTTCGTTGATTGATAGGTGTGTTTGATGTGCGTTATGTCGCCATAATTTTCGGTCTAGTCTGAAATGCCTGAGGCTTGGGGGTAATGCAGTGAATAATAGGAGTTAGCGTCTTTACAGGTTGTTGTTTAACAAATGCACTATCACCATTCTAACTATTTCGATATGACTGATGAGTTTTCACACGCGGTGTGGCGCTTTAATTTTCGCCCGGATTCGTATATTCATCCCAGTTGGTTGGCAGCCATGCCGGACGGCAAAGTCATGCAGTCGTTGTTAGGTCAGGAGCGCGGCGAGAGCCGTTTATTGCAGCACATGATGCAGCGCTTGGGTTTGCATGACAGTGTGTTTTTTGATTTTAGCAAGCCTTTAACGCGCTTGGCGTTATGGCGTGGGCAAGAATTGGGGCAATTGGTGTTGTACCTTGGGGCAATGTTCCACTTTCAGTTATTGCGCCGGATTGTGACCCGCGACGATCTGCTTAAAACCCAGCAGGTGTTGGGTGATGATTTATACCGCTTTGTGCAACAACGTGCGCCTTTGCTGACACACAATATCAGTGCGGAAATTGAGTTTCCCACACCTATCGGTTTGAAAAAGCGCTTTGTGTTGGCGGGAATGTTGTGTTTGCGGGCGGCATTCGCTGGTTATCCGCCGTCTTTCTGGAAACGCTTGGTCTACAAGCTAGAGCGTGAATATTATGTGTTGTGGAAGCGTCACGCGAAGTCGGGGCAGGCACTGGAAGCGCAAGCCGCTGAATGCGCGGTGTTAGTACAAAAAATAGCAATAGAAATCAAAATGGGGGTCAGCCGCGATGGCAAAATTCTTTTCAATTAAGCCGGTAGATGCGCAATTACGCGCCGGTCAGAAGGTTTTGAAAGCCGCCGATTACGAAGAGTTGGTCGCGTATCAACGCTTGGTATTTGAGCTAGAGCATCGCCACCGCCAACGTGAAGAAATTATGTCGGTCGCGTTAGGGCGTTCCATTAAACGTGGTTTGGAACAAGGGCGTGAACGTGCTAATCAGGAGGCAGCCGAAAAAATGGTGTTGTTCACCGGGCGGGTCAATGACACCCTGATGGCATTGGAAGGCGAACTGGTGGAATTGGTGACGAATGCGGTTCGCAAAGTGATTTACAGTTTTGATCAGGAAGAGCGGGTTCGGCAAGCGGTGTTGGGTGGTTTGGAATTGGTGCGTGGTAGCCATAAGTTGTTGGTTCGGGTACACCCGCAGATGCAGGCAACCATTTCGGAGCAATTGGATGCGATTCCGCATCGTTTTACCAGTCTGGAAGTGGTCGGCGATGATCAGGTGGCAGTGGATGGTTGCATCTTGGAATCAGATTTGGGGATTGTGAATGCAGGGTTGGAGCAACAGATGCAGATTATTGAGCAGGCTCTTCGCGGGACTTTTTATCGTCCTGCACTTTAATGATTTCCTTAAGTTTTTCCAGTTTCAGGTTGGCTTCGCTGGAATGCTGTTGTGCGGTTTGTACTTGGGCGGTAGCAGCTTGCAAGCCTTGTTGGGCGTCGGCAAGTTCAGCGCGTAGGCGTTCTTCTTCCAAGCGTAAGTCTTCCAGATTTTTCTGGTATTCAAACAGCATTTGCGGGGCAAACGGCTGGTTTTTCAGGCTGGCAAACAAGGCTTCTTGATGCTCCAGCCGCCACTGTCCGAAGCTGACCAGTTGCTGCTCTTTTTCATGCAGTTGTTGTTCATGGGTTTGCAAGATACGGCGTTGTTCTTGTAATTCGATGAAACGTTGTTCCATGCGGCGGGCGCGAATGGTTTTTAATTGTTCTAAGCTCATGGCGATTATCCTGCCAGTTGGATTAGCCAGTTGATGGTGTCATCAAAACTGGAATATTCGTGGGAAGGTTGTTTGAGGAAACGCAGAATTTCATCCATCTTGCGGATCGCTTCGTCTGCCAGCGGGTCGGAGCCGTGTTTGTATTCACCGACCCGCAGCAAAAATTCGATTTCCTTGTATTTTGCCAACAAAGTCCGCAGATGCGCCGCCGCCGCGCGATGCTGTGTGCTGACCAATTGCGGCATAATACGACTCAAACTGGCGAGGATGTCGACCGCCGGATAATGGTTGCCCGCTGCCAGATCGCGTGACAGCATAATGTGCCCATCCAGTAAGGAGCGTACTTCATCGGCAATCGGGTCGCTCATGTCATCGCCTTCCACCAGCACGGTGTAAAACGCGGTGATTGAACCTTTGTCTGAATTGCCTGCGCGTTCGACCAGTTTGGGCAGTTCTGAAAATACCGAGGGTGGAAAACCACGTCGGGCGGGCGCTTCCCCGGCAGCTAAACCGATTTCGCGTTGCGCCCGTGCAAAGCGGGTGAGCGAATCCATCAGCAACAGGACATTATTGCCTTTGTCACGGAAATATTCGGCAACCGCAGTGGCAACATAAGCGGCTTTGAGACGCTCAATCGCCGGGCGGTCAGAGGTGGCAACGATGAGGATGGTTTTTTTCATACCCTCCTCGCCCAAGGCTTCTTCCATGAATTCGCGGACTTCGCGCCCACGTTCGCCGATGAGGGCAACCACGTAAACATCGACATTGGCGTGTTGCACCAACATGCTGAGTAAGGAGCTTTTGCCAACCCCTGCACCGGCAAAGACACCGATGCGTTGCCCGATGCCGCAAGTAATCAGTGCATCCATTGAACGAATCCCCAAGGAGAGCGGGTCGCTCACCCGATCACGCGAGAGTGGGTCTGGCGGGTTGGCGTAGATGGGGTAGTATTCGCTGAAAGTGGGTAAGGGTCTACCGGGGGTTTCTTGTACACGCCCAATACCATCGAGTACACAGCCGCGTAGATGTTCGCCAACCCCGACCTCCAGCATTTTGCCAGTGGTAATGACTTGGGTGTGCGCGGATACGCCTTGCATATCGCCTATCGGTGCAAGCAGTGCAATATTTTGCTCAAAACCGATCACTTCCGCCGGAATTTCGCGTGTATCGCCGCTGTTTTTTAACAGGCACAATTCACCCAGTTTGACACGCGGCACAATGGCGCGGACTACCGTGCCGGTGACTTGCACAATGCGCCCGTGTAATACCAGTGGTGTGCATTTTTCGAGGTTATTGCGCAAGCGTTCGGTGACGTGGCTCAGTGGTGTGCGTGGTCTCATGTCAGCCTGACCTCGCCAATAGGGTTTAAGGAAATGCTGGTGGTGAGTTCCTGTACCGAGATGACGGGCAAGTCGGGGAAACTGGTTTCGATATGGCGGCGAATATGGCGGCGCAACTCCAGATTGGTGAGGATAACCGGGCGCACTTTGTCTTTAGCGTGTTCGGTTTCGAGTTCTCGCAATGCTTTGGTGAATTGTTCGGTGGCGTCGGGATTAAGTGCAAAAAATACGCCATTGGGGGTTTGGCGCAGGCTGTTTTGCAACAATTTCTCGGTTTCGGGGGCGAACATGTAGACTGGCAATACCCCGGTGCCATTGGTGAAGGTGTAAGACAACTGGCGTTTGAGGCTGATGCGCACCCGTTCTGCCAACATGCTGGTGTCTTTTTCGATTTCACCAAATTCGACCAACGTGCCGAGAATTTGGCGGAGGTCGCGGATAGAAATGCCTTCATTGAGCAGACGCCGGAACACATCCACGGTTTTCGGGGTGTTGACCGCACGTTGTACTTCGCGCACCAGTTCGCTGTAACTGGCTTGTTCCAGTTTGGTGTAGAGCGTGTGCATTTCCTGAATGCCAATGAATTCCGCTGCGTGTTTGCGCAATATGTAGGCGAGGTGAAGGCTGATGGCCTGAATATTGTCAGGTGTTGGGCGTGTGCCACTGGCTACCAAGTCAGCAGTGGCTTTGTCGCCAGGCGCTGAGGGTAGTGCGGTGGCGGTTGCCGTTGCACTGACGGGTTTGAGATTGCCTTGGGCTACGGGTACACCACGAATCGAAATCTGGTAGTTGTCATTACTCAGTTGCGAAGCAAGGCGCAGGCTGATGCCGGGTAATGGTACGCCCATGTCCTGATAGAACTCACGGCGGATACGCATAAAGTCTTGATTTAATGCATCGAGTGAGAACAAATTTTTGGCTTGTGCAGGGAGTTCGACCAGAGCGGGTGAGAGTGGTTGCATGTCTTCCAATGCGGCAGGGGTTTCACTACTGCTGGCAAGTGCCATTTTGCTGCTGTCTTGCTGACCGATCACTGTGGTGATTTCAGCATCCGCAAATTCCATTTGGTTTTGTACCTTACGCAATGCCATACCGGTAAAGCCTAGCAAAATCGCGAGGAAAAAGAACACGATGGTGGGGAAGCCGGGAATTAACCCCATTGCGCCAACGATACCGGCAGCGGCTAGCAAAGCACTGGGTTGCGCCAACATTTGCCCGCCAATGTCGCTGCCAAGATTGTTGTCATCTTCGCCACGCACACGGGTAACGATAATACCGGCGGTAATCGAAATGAACAGGGCAGGGATTTGCGATACCAGTCCGTCACCAATGGTGAGAATGGAATAGAGTTCCACCGCTTCTCCCATCGGCATTCCGCGTTGCATCGTGCCAATGGCGATGCCACCAAGGAGGTTGATCATAATGATGATTAGCCCCGCAATTGCATCCCCTTTGACGAATTTCATTGCGCCATCGAGTGCGCCGTACAACTGGCTTTCTTTTTCGAGATTAGAACGACGGTGACGGGCGTCCGCTAAGGTAATGAGACCCGCCCGCATATCGCTGTCGATACTCATCTGTTTACCGGGCATGGCATCTAGTGAGAAACGGGCGCTGACTTCAGCGATACGTTCTGACCCCTTGGTAATGACGATGAATTGTACAATCGTAATGATCAGAAACACGACCAAGCCCACGATCAAGTTACCACCGACCACAAATTCGCCGAAGGTTTGGATAATGTGACCTGCATCCGCTTCCAGTAAAATCAAACGGGTGGTGGCAATACTCAAGGATAAGCGGAATAGTGTGGTCAGTAATAAAATGGAGGGAAATGAGGAGATTGCCAGTGGGTGTGAAATGTAAATGCCCAACATCATCAATAAGATTGCAATGCTCATATTCAAAGCAATCAGCATGTCCATGAGCAGGGTGGGCATGGGCAAAATCATCATGGCAATGATCGCGACCAGCAATAACGCCAGCGCTATGTCACTGCGCCGGGTTAGCTTGGTGAGAAAATCTTGTGAGGCGCTGGACTGCATTAAAACGGTGCTCCTGATCCTTGTAATGGCTTATGCGGTTGGGTTTAGGGGCGTTATGTATAAAGTCCTATCATTAATGGCAATAATTTTTACCTGTGTTCCGGCAGGGCAATCGACTCCCGCCAGTTGCCACTCCAAATTATCTAAACGGATACTGCCGATGCCATCCACCAGCGCTTGTTCAATCGTGATCACTTGTCCGATAAGCTGTTTGCCGGGGTATTCGGTGAATACTTTTTTAAGGGAATGCCACAAGTCCGCTAACAGCGGTGCGACTAATACGCCAATAAGGACGAGCACAAATTGCCAGCGCCACAGACCGTCAGGGTTAAGGAGCATTAATAAACCGGTAATACCAGCGCCAACACCCAGCCATTTTTCCCACCCTGCGATAAAACGTTGCTGGTATCGTTTAACCAAGCCATGTTTGTTTTTTATATGCTGCGTGGTACGGAAAACCGTGTAGTGTGCTTGCGCCCGCACGTTAGTTTGTCTTAAATCTGCCCAGCTTTTTCGTAAACGCTGAGCTAAGGTCATTTGCTGTTTTTCGTGTTCCATAATATGTCCATTTATTTTTTTGCCTTCCCTTGGTGTTGGCGCAATAAATTAGCGACTCTATCAATGGTTTTTTCAGGTATGTATTGATCTAATTTGCCCTCGCTAAGCAAATCTTGCACTAACCCCGGATCACTGATTAACGGTACGTTTTCAATCATGGCAATTTCCGCCATTTTGCGTGACATATTATTTTTACCAATAGCCACGATAATGGGCAGAGGCGTAGTACCTGCTTCGTATTGCAACGCAACCGCGACCCCCATGTCGAGAATCACCAGCCGAGCGGTACTAATACGCGTCTTGATGTCCTGTTCGGAGAGTTCACGCCGAATGCCTTGACGCGCGGAACGTACATGCGGATCCCCAAAAATGTCCTTCATTTCTTTTTTGACTTCTTCTTTGGTCATGCGCTGATCTTTAATGAATTCCTGTCTCTGGAACAAGAAGTCCAACACCGCCATGAACAATAGCATGGGCAAAATGAACAACATGAGTTGGCTGGTTAAGTCTTCGACGACAGTTTGTTGGCATTCAACATTGCACTGTTTGATGGCGTGTAATAACTCGCTAAGCCCCATGTGCAATACAATCAGCAAAATTACCCCGATAATGATAGTTTTCAACAGTGAGAGTAAGGTCGTGACGAATTGTTTGGCGGAAAAAATGCGTTTGAAGCCACTGGATAAGCTGACTTTTTCGGGTTTGGGGATAACCGGGTCGAAGGAGAATACAAAACCAAACTGCACCATATTGCCGAGAATACCTGCGACTACGGTAATCATCGCAAACGGCACTGCGATGCCGTACATGGCACTTTCAAACATGGCTTTAAACCCAATTTCCACGGCTTGAGGAAAAGGCATGGTGTATAAGCGGGGTACAATGCTGAACATTTCCTTGAACTGATCCATGATCCAGTCCCATGCCAGCATAAAATACAGCACGGTAAACAGCATGATCAACGCCGAAGCAACATCATTGCTGCGGGCTACCTGCCCTTGTTTGCGGGCTTTTTCCAGTTTACGCGAACTGGGTTGTTCGGTTTTTTCTTGGCTGCTATCACCACTCATCGCAATAAGGCATCCAATATCGTGAGGTTATTGCCCATGCGGAAAAAGCCGTCTTTGAGGTATTCCGCTAAAAAGCCGATGTACAATGCCAGCATGAAGAAGACTAAACCGCTTTTGACAGGCATCGCTGCCAAGAAGACGTTAAGTTGCGGTAGGAAGCGCCCTACCATGCCCAAGCCAAAATCGACGAGAAACATCATCCCAATAAATGGTCCGGCAATCAGTACGCTGGTATACAACAGCAAGTCCAGTTGTTGCAGGAAGAACGAGGCAACCTCTAGCGTAAACTGCGGGAAAAACTGATCTATCGGCCAGGTTTGGTAGCTGAAATAGAGTGTTTGTAACAAGATTAAAAAGCCGCCCGATACCAATAATAAGGTGGTAAGCAATAGGTTAAATAATGCACCCAGCGGTGACACCATATTCCCGGTCAGCGGTGAGAAAAATAAGGCGCTCATGACCCCGCGTTGCATGTCGATTAAAAAGCCAGCCGCTTTCACTGCCCAGAATGGCACGCTCAGGGTGTAACCCAATAAAAGCCCTAACAGCGCTTCTTTCACTAGAATGCCAAGCATCGTTAGCATGTTCAGCTCAATATTGAGAAACTGCTCGTGGGTGAGCGGTAAAATAAACAGACTCATGGTCATAATGACCCCATTGCGCAAGGTGCGAGGGACGATGGGTTCAGTCATTATCGGCAAGAGTGCAAACGCAACCAAAACCCTAGGCGCGGTAAATGCCCAAGCCAATAGCCATGATTGCAGTGCATCGGTTTCCATCAGCGATGCCGTATCAGCGCAATTTGATCAAAGGCATTTTCGGTAAAGGTGAGCAGTTCAGGCCCTAGCCAGCGCACGGTTGCTACGAGTGCCAGCATAGTCACGATTAGCTTAAAACCATGCGGAAGTGTTTGTTCCTGAATCGACGTTAATGCCTGCAATAAGCCAATCAGCAGCCCCACGACTGTTGCAGCAATAATGGCGGGCAGCGATAGATACAGGATGAGTTCCATTGCCACTGAGGTTTTATGGATGATGTCGGTTTCATTCATGGCGTCAATAACTCAATATTAGACCGTGGATCAAGCGTGACCATCCATCCACTAGCACAAATAGCAGCAGCTTGAAGGGTAGGGAAATGGTCATGGGTGATAGCATCATCATGCCCATTGACATCAATAGGTTAGAGATAACCAAGTCAATCACTACGAACGGCAGGAATATCAGGAAACCGATCTGAAATGCGGTGGTTAATTCGCTGACCATGAAGGAGGGAATCAACACCAGCAAATGCTCTGTGGTTATTTCCGCTGAATATTTTTCAGGCCAAAGTTTTTGCGTGGTTTGAGTGAAAAATTCACGTTCACTTTCACTGGAGTGTTTAATAAGAAATTGTCGCAACGGTTCAGTGCTGCCCTCTAAGGCATTAATCAGCAACGGATTGCGAATATCCTCAATAGCAACCCCAAAGCTGTTGAATTGTTCATAGGTTTCCATGAACACGGGAGCCATGATGTAAATGGATAGAATAATCGCGATACCACTAATGGCAATATTGGGTGGCTCTTGTTGCAAGCCTAGGGCGCTGCGGAGGATGTGCATCACAATCACCAGCTTGACGAAGGAGCTAACCATAATGGCAATAAACGGCGCTAACCCCAAGATGGTGAGGGCTGCCAGTAGTATGACCGGATTAGGGAAGCTTTCCATGCTCAAGCGCCCTTCGCTTTTTTATTGAACAGGTTGATGATGCGTACTGCAATGCGCCCGTTGATTTCGACCAATTCTCCTGTGCCAATCAGCCGATGTTGTGAGCGTATCTGAATGATTTCAGGCAGTGATTTGCTTAGCTCCAGAATATAGCCGGGGCGTAATTGGCGTACTTCATTGAATGACAGGGTTTTTTCTCCCACATCGAAGGAAAGTTGTACCGGTATCTGGCTAATGTGTTCTATGTTTTGTTTTTGTTCATTATCGGACATGGGCATCCACTCAGTATTAATGGTCAGGGTTGAGGGTGTTGTTTGGCTGAGCGTCGCTTCACAGCAGTAGCCGGAATCGAGGCATAAGCGGAGTAAACCTTCATCCTCGAAGCGCGTATCTTCCAGTAAAATCAGGTCAGACGGTTGTAGTTGGTTGATCTCTTGCATGGAAAACACCACACGGCTGATTTCAAGCCACAGTGGGGTGTCGTGTTCTTCCCAATCCGGGTTGGTGTCAGAGGGCCAGTGGCGCAGGCGCTCCTGTATGTGCATGTAAAGATGCGGGTCGAGCATCAATACACCAAATACTTCTTGCAGCATCTGCCGATTTTCTTGCTCAAGTATCTGAATAGTAAAGCCTATTGGCATCGTGTACTGAGTGCTGAGTGGGTCTGCTGACATGGCTTGCAAGGTTAACTGCAAGCCCAAGCCGGTTTCCACCTGAGATAACAAGGGGGTCAGCGCACTTTCAATAATGCTGATGGCGAGGTTTTCAGGTAATTGATGGAGTAAACCTTCGGGTAAAAACTGCTTAATACGTTCAGCGAGTGGCCACGCTGACAACCATAAACCCGCTATCGTACCGCCTAACTCTAGCGTCATACTGATAGGGCAAAGGTGTTGCGTGTCTGATGCCCCCGGTTGTATCCGAAAATGAGCCACGCGCTTGTCGTCCACGGGGATGGTGATTCCCGATGATTTGTTCAGCAGAATATTATTCAAGCGCATGGCAAGGGGCGCTTGACTGGGAAACTTAATCGGTGTGAACAGAATCTGCCGGTTTCTCATTATGGTTATTATCCTGATTGCTGTTCGCAAACACAGCAAGGCGTAGTTTATGACTGAAAACGTGCAATATTGGCGTCAGTCTGCCGCTACGTCTTGCAAAGTTCAATCTTCTTTAGCCATACGGTCTCAATCTCAGACTGAACGGTTTATTGCTGGTGGCGTTGTTCCATTGAGTAGGGTTTCTGATACGGTTTGTCTTCTTCTGCGTGAATATTAGTAAGCAACAGGATAGATTCAGGTTTGTTTATATTTGCCGGGGGACTGCTTGGCTATGCATGACACATTCTTCACGTTTCGATGGGCTATTGTATCGCTGCTGTTATTGGGCAGCCATGCTATAGCAGCGCCAGTACCCTGGAAACCGGATAACTATTCGCATTTTTCTGATCAGGAACCTTTGCCGGAGTTGTTGAAAACATTGGCATCCTTACAGGATTTGCCGATTGTCGTTAGCCCTAAAGTCAAAGAAGTGGTGAGTTTGCATTTTCAGAATCGTAAACCCCAGGATATTTTTGATGAGCTGGTTAAGAATTATGGGTTGATTTGGTACTACGACAAAGAAGCGCTGTTTGTTTACAAGGAAGAGGAAGTGCAATCAGCGAGCGTGAGTATGAAAAAAATGTCACCGCAAGAGTTTACGAATGCCTTAAAGCGGCTTGAGGTGCTGGAAGAGCGGTTTCAGTGGCAAGTATCGGAAGTGGATAACATTATTTATCTGACTGGGCCTGAACGTTTTGTGAGCACGGTGTTGGATATGGCTAAGGTGATGGATACTCAAGATTTCTCAAGGCGGCAGGTGTACCGCTGGAAAGATAAAGATGGCGTGGTGAATTACAGCTCAGAAGATCCCGTCGGTGGTATGGGGTCTGAGTTTGATGTCAAGACGGATGAGAAATTTCCGGGCTTTGATGTAGTGGATGTCGTCAAAAATAAAAAACAGGCCGAATAAATGGCAAATCAACATACCTCATTTATCCTTAAAGTCCTCAGTGGCATTAATAGTGGTGCGTCGGTTCGCTTAAGGAGCGGCAGCGTGGTCATTGGGCGTTCCATGACCAGTGACATTATTTTGCATGACGACAATATTGCTGATCAGCACATCCAATTATTGATCACGCCGGGTTCGATTACGCTGCAACCGCTGGCTCGCCCGGTATTGGTTGAGGCGCAAGAGATTACGGCTGAAAGCATTGAGTTGCAGCCTTATCAGAGGGTGAGGTTGGGTAATGTTGAATTTTTAGTGACCGATAGTCGGGTATCTGATCCGCGTACTCAAACGCAAACACCACCTGAGACCGGTGCTGCTAAACGTGCCGCTGCTTCTGTGGCTAAAGGTAGTCATGTTCCGCCCCAACAGAAAAAATCGCCAGCCGCTAAGGTGTCCACTAAACAAGGCATGAGCGGCAAGACTTGGTTGCTCTTAGGGCTGGGTTTGTTGTTACTGGCTAACCTGATTTATTGGGCACCGCAGTTCAACCGTTTTCTGGAAACACTGGGCTTGCGTGATTCGGGAGAGCAACAGGCGGCGGTTTTGTTGCAAACACTGGGGCAGCAGAATTTCAGTTTGGTGAACGAAGCGGATGGCTCGGTCAGTTTGCGTGGCTACACCGACACGGTTGAGGAACGCAACGCCATTATGGGTAAGATTCAGGATGCAGGCATCAAAGCCAATGTGTACGTCTGGGCGCAAGAGGAGATGGCGAATAGTGCCAATATGATTGCCCGTGCGATGGGGCAGCCGGGTGTCAGCTTCAAGCCGGGCGCTACTGAAGGGATTTTGGTTGCCCAAGGTTTCGTCACTAAAAACGCCGATTGGGAGCGTGTCAAAACCACTATCCTCAATGATGTTGGGGGGCTTAGCACGATTGGTGAGGCTGATTTTCAATCATTGGACGGTTATTTGGCGTCTTTTGTGCAGTTCATCGAGAAAAAAGGACTGTCTAGCCGCATCACCGCTACAACCGACGGCAAGAGCGTTATAGTTAAAGGCGAGTTAACGCAGTCGGAAATCGAAAAATTAAAAAGTTTGCGGCAGGAGTTCATTAGCATACAGGGCGACGGTCCCGCGATTGTGCTCAATGTCACTGACATACGCGACCGCATCACCTTGGCGATACGCAGTGTCAGCATCGGCAAAGTACCGTTTCTGGTTGCGAAAGATGGTAAAAAGTACATGGAAGGGTCGGCACTTGGCGAAAAGTACTTCGTAAAGGCCATTAAATCCGATCATGTGATATTGACTAACAATGGAATGGATATTCCTTTTTATTACGGTATAGACAAGGGGAGACTAGACGATGCTGCAAATCGAGCAGAACCTCAAAAATGATGTGTCCGGTATGTATAAAAATGAGCTTCTGGATAAGTTTAACCAAGCAGCTTCAGAAGTCCGCTCTGAACTGAACCAAGGGGTTTCCCCTGATGAATACGAGAAACTAAATAGCTTTTTACTGGCGTTAGAAGCCAGTTGCGAGGTCGTTGACCAGTTTTGGACGCAAACCCACCAGTAGGGTTGGTTCAAAAGTAAGCATGGAACGCAATGTGTAACAGGAAGTTAAGAATT
>JBEUIR010000040.1:0-12729 GCA_040415395.1 Candidatus Thiothrix namsaraevi | reverse complement strand
CAAGTGCAAGGCTATTTGTCTGTGCCCGAAATCGCCGCATTACCCAAACTCAGCGCATGGGTGTTATTGACCGATAGTGAACAACTGGACGTGGTGAAAATACAATAAATTTCTGAATTGGCGCTGATTCGCTACGTCAACAGCAGCCAACTCGCGAATAATACCCCCGCCACCATCACCCAGCCCGGTAGTGATGACGCGGGAGCTTTTTTCTGTGACTTACCGGATAAGGCGGCTTCCAGCTCTTTGCAAGCATCCGCGTGAACCTTAACCTCATAAGCCCCCCCAATGATCTTGGACTCAATCAATTCCTTACGCAGTTGCTCTTTAATGCCTTCTTTTATCCCCGCCAATTTGCCGACTTGTTTGCCCTGTGCAAGCCCCTGTGAATAGCCCAACCATGACCCTGCTGCCGCACCCAACAGCAATAAGAACGACACTGTAAGAATATCCATAATCAGCCCCGAAATTTGCCCGACGAAAGCCATAAACGGATTATCTTGCAATAATCGCCCGGATACCGTGACGACTATCACATTGCGGTTAAGTTTCTGTTAAAGTTGAGCAATGAACGCGAGAATATCCGCCACTGGCACTTTCACGGCATCGCCACCGCTACGTGCTTTGTATTCAATTTCGCCCGCTTGCAAGCCGCGTTCCGAGATAATGACGCGGTGCGGAATGCCCAGCAATTCATGGTCGGCAAACATGGCACCAGGGCGTAAGACGCGATCATCCAATAACACATCCACGCCTGCTGCTTGCAATTGCGCATAAAGTGCTTCCGCTTGCGCTGCCACATCCGGCGATTTCTGCATATTCAGCGGCGCAATCACCACGGTGAATGGCGCAATCGCCGCAGGCCAACGGATACCGAATTCGTCGTTATTTTGTTCAATCGCCGAGGCAACCACGCGGGAAACGCCGATGCCGTAACAACCCATGGTCATCACCTGTGCCTTACCGTTTTCATCCAATACCGTGGCGTTGAGTTTTGACGAATAGGTTTTGCCTAATTGGAAGATGTGACCCACTTCAATACCGCGTGCGATGGAGAGCGTGCCACAACCATCAGGGCTGGGGTCGCCTTCGATCACGTTACGCAAATCAGCGACTTGCGGAAGCGCGACATCGCGTTCCCAGTTGATGCCGAAAAAGTGTTTGCCATCGACATTCGCACCCGCGCCGAAGTCGGACATATTCGCTACGGTGCGGTCAGCTACCACTGGAATGGTCAAACCGACCGGGCCTAAAGAGCCGGGGCCTGCACCGATCAAGGCGCGAATCTCATCTTCGCGGGCAAACTGCAACGGCACGGCAACGCCGGGGATTTTTTCCGCTTTGATTTCATTGAGGGTATGGTCGCCCCGTACCAGCAAGGCAATGAAGGCGTGCTCGGAGTCTTCCGCCGCTGCGACGATCAAGGTCTTAACCGTTTTTTCAATCGGCAACCCAAATTGCGCCACCAATTCTTCGATGGTTTTGGCGTTAGGCGTGTCGACTTCGCGCATCGTTTCAGTGGGCGCGGCGCGTTCGGCAATCAGGCACACCGCTTCTGCCAATTCGATATTCGCGGCGTAATGGCTGCCACTGGCGAACGCAATCGCATCTTCACCCGAATCGGCAAGGACGTGGAATTCGTGCGAAGCGTTGCCCCCAATCGAGCCGGTATCCGCTTGCACCGGGCGGAAATTCAAACCCAAACGCTGGAAGATGCGCGAATACGCCGCGTACATCGCGTCATAGGTTTCTTGCAGCGATTCTTGGGTGAGGTGGAAAGAATACGCATCCTTCATCAAGAATTCACGCGCACGCATCACCCCGAAACGCGGACGCACTTCGTCACGGAATTTGGTTTGAATCTGGTAGAAATTGATCGGCAATTGCTTGTAGCTGCTCAATTCTTTGCGGGCGTAATCGGTAATGATTTCTTCGTGGGTCGGACCATAGCAGAAATCGCGGCTGTGGCGGTCGCGGATGCGCAGCAATTCCGCGCCGTATTTTTCCCAGCGCCCGGATTCTTGCCACAGTTCAGCGGGTTGAATGGATGGCATCAGCACTTCAATCGCACCGGCATTGTTCATTTCTTCGCGCACGATGGCTTCGACTTTGCGCAACACGCGCAAGCCATACGGCATCCAGGTATACAAACCGGAGGCGAGGCGGCGGATCATGCCAGCACGTAACATTAATTGGTGGCTGATGACTTCGGCATCGGCGGGTGTTTCGCGCAGCGTGGTCAGGGGAAATCGTGAAACTCGCATGGTGTTATCTTCTATCCGGTATGGGAAAGCGCTGATTATAGGATTCCGCGTGTTTTCCTGCATCCCCTTCTTACATTTTGCCCTATAATCTGGCGGCGATTTTAACCATAAACAGGAATGCACCATGACAATCACTCGTGTAGCAGGCAACGGCGGCTTGCCAATGATCAACGTTAGCAACGACCATGCCGATGCCGTGATTTCGGTTTACGCAGGGCAAGTTTTGTCCTTTACCCCCAAAGGCGCGGCGGATGTGCTGTTTGTCAGCGACAAAGCCTATTACGCCGAAGGCAAAGCGATCAAAGGTGGCGTACCTATTTGTTGGCCTTGGTTCGGCGCAGACCCTGAAGGCAAAGGCCGCCCCGCGCACGGTTTCATGCGCAATCGGATGTGGAGCGAGTGGGAAACCCGTGAAAATGCGAATGGTTCAACGACCGTGATTTTGGGCGTGGAGTCTTCCCCGGAAACTTTGGCAATTTGGCCTCATGCATTCCGTTTGGCGATGGAAATTACCGTTGGTAACACCTTGCAACTGGCATTGGTGACACGCAATACGGGTGATGTAGCGTTCAACATTACCCAAGCCATGCACACCTATTTTGCGGTGGGCGATATTGCGCAAACGACCGTGACCGGGTTGGAAGGTACGCAATACCTCGACAAAGCGGCAGATGGCAATGGTGCTACCAAGCAGCAAGACGGTGCAATTAGCATTAACAGCGAAGTTGACCGCGTTTACCTCGGCGTTCCGGCGGAGCTGGCGATTGTCGATGGCGCGTTGAACCGCACGATCCGCATTACTTCCAGCGGCAATAAAACGGCGGTGGTGTGGAATCCCTGGGCGAAGATTGCGGCGGGCATGGCGGATTTGCAGGACGATGATTACCTGCGCTTTGTGTGCGTCGAGACCACGAATGCGGCGGATGATGTGGTGGAAGTGGCTGCTGGCGGAGAATTTCGGTTGGTGGCGGAATACAGCCTGTAATTCATGGGTTGATATAAAGAACCTCACCCCCCGCCCCCCTCTCCTTGACAGGCGAGGGGGAGAAAGAAAGAGCCGTGTTTCTTAGCCCCTCTCCTGTCAAGGAGAGGGGTTGGGGTGAGGTTCTTCATCTGGGTCTGAACAATTAAACAGCGCCAACGCCCGTACTCGGCTGGTTTTCAAATCCACCACAGGCAGGGGATAATTCCGCAACCCATCGCCCAATTCACGCGGTAAATGGATCAGTTTGTTATCCCGCTGTGCCAATTCTGGAACCCAACGGCGAATGTATTCCCCTTGTGGGTCAAACTTCTGGCTTTGCAAAATCGGGTTGAAAATGCGGAAATAGGGCGCAGCATCAGCCCCACACCCCGCTGTCCATTGCCAGCCAAACACATTGCTGGCTAAATCAGCATCCACTAAGGTATCCCGAAACCATTGTTCCCCCACTTGCCAAGGCACGAGCAAGTTTTTGGTGAGCAATGATGCCACAATCATGCGCACCCGATTATGCATCCAACCGGTTTGCCACAATTCGCGCATCCCCGCGTCAATAATGGGAAAGCCGGTTTGCCCCTGTTGCCAACGGCTTAGCACAGCATCGTAATCTTCTGCCCAAGGGAAAGCATCGAAGCGTGCATTTAAAGCCCGTTCCTGCGTGTGTGGAAAGTGATACAGCAAGTGGTAAGAAAATTCACGCCAGCCGATTTCCTGTAAAAAATGGCGCAAGCCGCTATCGGCTTCGGGGTGTGTCTGCAAATAGTGTTCGGTGTGGTAAACCGCCTGACGCGGGCTGATTTCCCCGAAGTGCAAATGCGGCGAAAGGCGAGCAGTGCCGGTTTGGGCGGGCAGATTGCGTGCTTCCTTGTAATCCGCACCCTGTGGCAAGAATGCCAGCAATTTTTGCAGCGCTGCCGCCTCGCCCACTTGCCAATGCGCCATCATTTCGGTATCCCAGCGAATTGTCGGCAATAAGCCCAACGCATCCACGGGCAAACTATCCGGCAAGTTGGCGGGCGCAATCATGCGTTCCGGCATGGGTAGGGGCAAGTGTTGAATGCCGTGCTTGAGCATTGCTTTCCAAAACGGGGTGAATACTTTGTAAGGTGTACCATCGGCTTTTAAGACTTCCCACGGTTCATTCAGCAGGCTGGCATTAAAGCTGTGCACTTCGCAGGTTTGCTTGAGGGTTTCTTTAATGTGTTTGTCGCGAGCAAGGCTGGCGGGGTCATACACCCGATTCCAATACACATGGGTTGCGCCGGTACTGGCTATTAATTGTTGTAAAACGGGTAAGGCAGCACCTTGACGCAAGGTCAAACGATTTCCCAGCGTTTGTAAGTGCGTATCGAGCGCCTGCAAACTGTGGCGTAACCACACCCGACTTGCCGCGCCTAATTGGCTGATGGAGGTGGGTAGTGGGTCGTCAATAAACACCGGAATAACGTGTTCACAAGTGCGGCAGGCTTGATAAAGCGCGGGGTTATCCGCCAGACGTAAATCTTGCCGTAACCAAACTAGCGCTGTAGTCATACGGTGGCAACAGGCGTGAGTATCGGTATAGGGGCGGGTTCTTTCGCGAGTACTTTATCAAGGGTTAGACAAATATCGCTTAATTCGGCGGGTAGCCAGTGAATATTGCGTAACGGTGTGGTGTCGGGCAGCGCCTCGGCGCTCGTTTCACCGCTTAAAAACACGGTGATTTGAGTCATAATGCTTAAGGCTTGCAAGCTGCTGGATATGCCAGTGCTAGGGAGTAGTAATGCATCAAATTCGGCACGTCCGATAATCAGCGGCAAATGATCCAGCGTGGTTTCCGTGCCGAGCAAACTGACCTGATACCCGTGTTGGCTGATAATATTAGCGAGTAGTAGCGTTTCCAATTGCACTGCATGAGTTTGCGTATTCACCAGCAATACTCGCTTGCCATTAGCTCTGCTGTTGTAATGCAGGTAGCGCGAACCGAGTTTCACACATAAAAATTCATGCAGGAAAGCGTAATCAGCGCGGGTAGACGGCAACATTGCCTGTTGTTGCCACAATTGCTGATACAGGGGCAAAATCAATTTCTTGGCGACTAATTCCAGCGAATACAGTGACACCGCTTCATTGAAAGTGTGTTCCAGTGAACGGGTATCCAGTTTGTGGATGCAGTGCTGAAACAGCGAGCAATAGTATCGCCAAGGGTCGTCAGTTTGTACGTCTTGAGCCGTGCGCAACAGGAGAGGCGGAGTGTCACCGCTGTCGAGTACGTCACGCACGCGCCCTACCGGAATACCTTGATCCAGCAATACCAGCACTTGTTTGACACGATCAACATCTTGACGGCTGTAAAGTCGATGCCCTTTGGGGGTGCGGCGCGGTTTAAGTAAACCGTAACGGCGTTCCCAGGCGCGTAATGTTACCGTATTCACGCCGGTCTGTTCGGATACTGTGCCAATAGGGAACAGGGCGGCAATGTCGTCGGCGTTGGGATCAGTCATAGAATTCATAAGATTTGTAGCAGCTTTGTACAGTAATGAATTAACTATAGGTGAGATGCTAGTAGTAAAACAGTATTCTTATGAAAACTAGGGTTTAAGCAAAAAGCCGCCCTTTAAGGGGCGGCTTTTTGACCTAAGCAAGATTTAAGGGCGTCTTAGCGACCAAACAGCTTGCTTGCCAGACCGATAGCACCAGATACGCCACCAACAGAATCCAACAGGCTGCCTATATCCAACGAGCCATTAGGGGAAGCTTTATCCACGACTTCTGGAACAGCCGCTTGCAGGCCTTTCATGGCTTGTTCTGGGCTAATACCTAACTGCTGTGCAAATGCTGCAATCTTGTCTTGACCAAACATTTGGGTTAGCTGGCCACCAGAAGGCTGGATGTTTTGACCATTGCCTAACCACGAAGCTGCCAGTGATGCTAAACCAGAGTCACCGCTGCCTTGCATACCGGAAATCATGGAGGCTAAGCCACCCAAACCACCCGCTTGCGCTTGACTGTTGCCACTGCCCATCAAACCCATCATGGCAGAAGCAATTTCAGTCATTTCCAGTTGCCCATCACGATCTTTGTCCAACTGGCTTTTAAATAACTGAACGGCAATTTGCATTATATCCATGTGTGAATGTACCTGTGTTTAGATGTTTTTAGGAATGCGGATTTTCTGACCAGGGAAGATCTTGTCAGCGTCTTTGATAACTTCGCGGTTAACTTCGACGATTTTGGTATATTTTGAACCATTGCCGTAAGCTTTTTCAGCGATTTCCCACAGGGTATCGCCTTTAACAATGACGTAGAATTCGTCATCACCACCGATTTGGCTACCGTCAGCAATGGTCATGCCATCCGCTTTCACGGACTCGATACCCATTGCATTACCCGCCATCAGCACGGCTTTTTCCAGTGCTTCAGCCGATTGGGCTTGACCGGTCAACGTAGCAACGCCGTCTTTAACTTCAACTTGCAAGCCGTCAACGCCAGGGTTGTCTTCATTGATGTGTTGAGTCAGGGCAGCAGGTGCTTCTTCTTCCTTGCCGAAGATTTTCTTGCCAATATTACGGGCGAAATCAAACAGTCCCATCTTATTTTCTCCTTGGTTTACGTATGGATTAATCTCCATCCGTAGTATAGACGTTATTCAGCCAAAATTAACAACTGGCCTGACGGTCAGTCGGCAAATCTTGTTGAAAGGTTCACGAATGGGAGACTTTTAAGCGATAAAAGCGCCAAATTTAACCAGACGTTGCTGCCAATAAGTTTTACTGAGGTTATCAGTATTCACTTTGCTGCTACCGGATGCAGCATGGATGAAGTCACCGCGCCCGATATAAATACCCACGTGATTGACTTTGCTGCCACTGGTGCGGAAGAAAATCAAATCACCGGGGCGCATTTGTTCAAAGCTAATGGTGCGGCTGGCGTCGCTTTGTTCTGCCGCTGTGCGGGGTAGGGTGATGCCTTGGGCATTTTTATAGACGTATTGGGTCAGCCCGCTGCAATCAAAGCCTTCGCGTGGGGTTTCACCACCATAGGTATAGCGCACTCCCAGCGCCTGATGCGCTTGGGCTAATAAAGCGCGTCTGGCGGGGGCATCATAAGGTTCGGTTTGTTGTGAAAACGGTTGGTATTGTTGTGAAAATGCCGGTTGCGACATCGAGGGTTGATTATAGCTGGTGAAATACGGTCGAGCCTGAGGTTGATAAACACCCGGAACCGTGTGGTTCCAATACGGGTATTGCGCGGTTTGCGGGTATGAACCCATTGGTGCGCATCCGCCGAGTGCAGAAGTGACTGCACCCACTAGCAGTGCTGCTTTAATATTGCCCATTATGATCTGCCCTGTTTTTTGTTATGCATTTAGAATGTCAGGGCATTCTATAAGTTCAATCCTGAACACAAACAAAAAACCCAATCACTTCAGGCGATTGGGTCGGGTTTTAGTCCTTGTTAGGTGTTGTTACCAGTTAGTGCCGAAACTTTTATCGGTTTCATTGCCTAATTTGGGCAATTCCGCAATGTCGTGGATGGTGCTCAGTGGACCATCGGGGAAAAGCTGATACAAGTATTTACGCCCACCTTGGGGTAAGAATTCGTCTTGCAGCATATCCGCCAGCACTCGCGCATTCTGGCAGTCATCGCAGTGTTCGTAGAAATCGAGTATGAAATTGATCACTGCCATGTGTTCTGCGGTCAATGTCATACCGCGTTCGGCGGCGTTGGTGCGGATTAATTGGTAAACGTCATGGGTTTTAAGTGTGGGCAACGGTGCTCGCATGACCGCGTGGGCACGTGGGAACATCTCATCCAAAGAAACATCGCTAAACATCATAACTCAATCCTCCTGAGTGTTTTCTGTGGTGATGACAAACCTAGCTATCTCTAGTGGTGTGGTTTGATACCTTGCTTATACCCTAAAAGTAGTATTTCCGAGTGCATAAGTCAAGTTATGTGTATGCCTGATTCGCGTGGTATGCTGGGCAATTGTTATTTCATTGCATGGTCGAGTGTTCATGAGCGCCATTACTCCCACTTTCACAACGTTAACCTTGGCTGCTTATGGCTGGTCGCCTGCTAATTGGGCAAGTGTATTTTACCCGGATGATTTGCCAGCCGCTTGGCAGGCTTCATATTACGCTAATGAATTCAGTCGCTTACTGATTCCAGCGAGTGAGTGGATAGCACCCGTAGAGCAAGCTAAAGCGTGGTCGGCGGAAGTCGGGCAAGATTTCGGTTTCTATGTGGAATTAACACCAGAATTGTTGCAAGCAGCGCATTGGGAGGCAGTACGTGCTGCGATTGATCAAGAATTGGCGGCGCAAGTGCTGGGTATTGTGGCAGATGCTGGGGTAGT
The DNA here is from genome assembly GCA_040415395.1 of Candidatus Thiothrix namsaraevi. Taxonomy (GTDB): domain Bacteria; phylum Pseudomonadota; class Gammaproteobacteria; order Thiotrichales; family Thiotrichaceae; genus Thiothrix; species Thiothrix namsaraevi. The sequence goes on along the minus strand of JBEUIR010000040.1, from coordinate 4,142 downwards.
CCCTTGGATACCGGCAGCATGGTTGGAGCGCTTTGCTGTGCATATCTTGCCGGAAGGCGAGTGGTTTGCTGCAATGCCGCAAGGTGCGGAGGCGCAAATCGGCTTGATACACACTAGCGAAATGCTCTCGCCAAAAGCGTTACGCGCTTTGTTCGAGCATTTGCAACAACATACCGCCCACCGTGATGTTGTGCTGTTCTTGGATGCACCTTGGGCGGTGTTAGAGCAATTACGTCTGATGCAGCAATTGTACGGAGTATAAGTGCGCTAATACCTCGGCGCACCATAAGGATCATAACGATAAGGGTCAGGTAAGCGGCGGGGCGCTTGATACGGTTGATATTGGTTATAATTGCCGCCTTGTTGCAAGGCTTGCTCGAACACGCCTGCCTTTTCCATGACATAGCCCAGACCGCCCAGCAAGGTCAGCCCTAATAATGTGGCAAACACAATTTTTACCACACTGTAAGGGCGTTCGCCTTGGGTTTTGCCGTTACGCCCGTTAATGACAAAGCGGTAGGTTTCGCCATTGTAACGGAACGCAGCCGACCAAACCGGCAGCAGAACGTGTTTAAATGTGGTGGCTGAATGTTGCGTTTGCAGGCTGTGAACGCGCTGTTGATCACCGCCAATGTCGCTGACAATGGCATTGTAAATGCGGCTATCCATAATGCCACGGGCTTGCTCAAAGCCTTCGTCCAAATCCACCTGATAAATTTCACTCTGGAAACCGCTCAGGTAACTTTCGTTGTAAGGCACGAGATTAGGCAAATCCCACGGTTCGAGACGGTCAAGAATCGCACGGGGTAGGGTATGCGTAGCACCGACCAACACATCGTCAAAAAATAGACGTACTCGCCCACTGACGGGTGTCCAGCGCACACGCGGTACATTTTGCACCTGTTGGCGTGGTTGCCCATTCACCATTACCGTGACCATTTGACGCTCGTAATAAATCACGCCGCGTTCGCCTCGGTAATAGCTGTCGGTATGGCTATCATACGTCCAGTAGGGGATGTAAATGCCTAGCAGTTTTTCGTCGCGTTTGGCTTTGTTTTTCAGAGCAGAAGGCGCAAACCATAAGCCGCCAATCCACTTATCAAAGGCGCTACGGGCATCTTTTTCGGTGATCAAAAACGGCAACAACGATTTGGGTTGGAACAGCCGTGTCTGTTCCGTCCCTGTTACCACGGGCGTGCCGCAAAAGGGGCAGTCACCCGCGTGCGTGTTTGGTTTTAACTCAAACGTGGCGGCACAATTGGGGCATTTAATCACCTGAGTGTTATCCATCGGGCGCAATTTGCCCTGTTGGATAGCCCGCAATGCCTGCTCGAAACTGTATTCACGAATTTCTTGCTGGTTAGGGCGGATCAGGTTTTGATGCCCGCAATAGTTACACTGGAGCGCTTCTGTTCCCGGTTGGTAGAGCAGATCAGCGCCGCATTGTTCGCACGGAAAATGCTGTTGTTTGGTGTTGTTATTATCCGCCATTTAAGCCTGCACTGTTATTCGCTGCTGTGAGGGGGCGCTGACGGTGGAAGCGGCGGTGGCGTTGCTTGCCCTGTAAACAAACCACGCAATGCTGCTGTTTCACCCGCTGTTTGCCAGTTTGCCATGCCTGCTTGCCACACCAGCGTGGCTGCTGTTAGTTGCCCATTTTGCGCCATTTGTTGCAATTGCGGCATTCCAATCGGCCCGCTGGATGCTTGTCCGATGGCGACGTGCCAGCCGGTATCGGGTAACGGTGGTGGCGTTGCTGCTGCCGGTTTGTTCAGCACTTCTGCCATTTTATTGGCAACCGCAAAACCCATGCCCATATCCAGCGCACTGTTGGAACCACCCTCACCAATGCCTTGCGCGGTTTGGTATTGCAGGTATTTGTCGAGGTTGCCGATCATGCCCATGCTGGTACGTTTGTCGAGTGCTTCTTCCACTTCGGTGGGCAGGGAGATATTTTCCACCAGAATATTGGTGAGCTTCAGACCATAAGCCGCAAATTCTGGGACAATTTTCTGAGTGACGAATTGCCCCAATTGTTCGTAATTGGCTGCCATATCCAACACCGGAATATTCGCGCTGGCAACGATGCTGCTAAAGCGTGTCACAATCAGATTGCGTAATTGGTCGCTGATTTCATCGACGGTGAAGTTCCCATCCGTTCCCATGATTTCTTGCATGAATTTGCGCGAGTCTTCAACGCGCATTCCATACGTACCGAAAGCGCGAATGCGTACCCCGCCGAATTCGCTGTCACGGATCATCACCGGGTTGCGCGTCCCCCATTTCAGATTGGTGAACTGCTTGGTATTGAAAAAGTACACTTCGGCTTTGAACGGGCTGCTGAAACCGTGATCCCAATGTTGCAGGGTCGACAGTAGCGGCAGATTTTTGGTTTCCAACACGTACATGCCGGGGGTTAGCACGTCGGCTACCTGACCTTCGTTCACGAAAATCGCCACTTGCGATTCACGCACGGTGAGTTTTGCGCCGTATTTGATTTCGTTGCCGTGACGTTCGAAGCGGTAAACCATGGTGTCGCTGCTGTTGTCAGTCCATTCGATGACATCAACAAACTCACCCATCAATTTATCCCATAATCCCATGATTTATACTCCTTGGCGGGGGCTGTCTGCCTTGGCTTTGGCGGAAGTCAGCGCATGGCGCAATTCGCTTTCCATGATCTTGATTTCTTCCTCGGCTTTGGCACGCATGGCTTTGCCTTCGTCGGCAATGCGCAGCGAGTCGTTGATGGTGTCGATCAGGCTTTGGTTGGCTTTTTTCACCGATTCAATGTCGAATACGCCGCGTTCCATTTGTTTGCGGGTCTCGGCATTGCCTAGGCGCAGGGTTTCGGCATTCTTTTCCAGCAATTCATTGGTGAGGTCGGATGCTTTTTTGACGACTTCAGCGGCATCGCTCATGCGGAAAATGGTGACAGCTTGCGCTAATTGATTTTTCCACAACGGCACGGTGTTGATCAGCGTGGAATTGATCTTATTGATCAAAGTTTTGTCGTTTTCTTGCACCAAACGGATGCTGGGCAAGCTTTGCATCGCAACTTGGCGGGTCAGGCGTAAATCGTGTACGCGGCGTTCCAGATCGTCACGCGAACTGCGTAAATCGCGCAAGTTTTGCGCCAGAATCATATCGGCAGTATTGGCTTCGACTTTGGCAACCAGTGCCGGGATTTCATTGGTCTCAAGGCGACGTAGCTTTTCTTCACCAGCGGCAATATAGGCTTCGAGGTTGTGAAAGAATTCAAGATTGGCTTCATAGAGCTTGTCGAGTGTGACCACATCCGTCAGCAATTGGGTTTTGTGGCCTTCCATCTCGTCGGTAATGGTGTCGATTTGCTTGCGGACTTCTTCGTATTGGTTGAGGAATGCGACCACAGGTTTGGCTTTGCCAATGAGTTTTTCCCACCAACTGGGTTCGTCATTGGGGTTGAGGGAATCAATGTCGAAACCTTTGATGGCTGTGACCATATTGGTCAGGGATTTGCCAGCAGTGCCAATGTCTTTGTTTTTGACACCGGTGAGCATTTTTTCCGAAATAGCGGTCATTTGCTCTTGGGTTTTGGTGCCAAAGAACATAATGCTGCTGCGGTCGTCCATGTCGATTTCGGCGATGATATTTTCGAGTTTACTTTTATTGGTATCATCGGCTTGTGCGTAGGCAACCAGTTCAGTGGTCAGTTCTGGCAGGGGAGCCAGTGCTGTACCCGGAACGATGGCAGGAGCGGTTTGGGTTACGGTGGCTGTTGTTTGTGTTTCATTCATGGTGGTCTTCTCCTTGAGTTTATCGCTTAATTAGAGAACGCCTTCGCGTTTGAGTTGGGTTTCGAGGACTTCGATTTGCACGTCCAGATCAAAATGCTTGTCTTCCAATAATTTCACCTGTTGTTCGGCAAAGGTCTGTTCTATCGAATCCAGCACCCGGCTGAAATTGGTTTCCAGAGCAACTGGCTTTTCTCCCTGATGAGTGCGTGCATAACCTTCGGTAACACGCTGTGTACCGTCTAAATAGACTTTGAGGAATTTGCGGGCGCGGGACAGACGGGTTGGGTCATCTTCGATACTGGCTAAAACTTCGCGGGCTTTGCTGGTGATGCGTTGCAGGCGGGCGTTGAATTCGGGGTTGGG
>JBEUIR010000039.1:0-12837 GCA_040415395.1 Candidatus Thiothrix namsaraevi | reverse complement strand
AATACGCAAGATTTTATCCTCGGTTGGGCAGAGCGTTTGCTGACCACCAATGTTTATATTAGCCACGAATTCATCATTCGCGTGGTGGAGGCGTTGGATCGGTTGGAGCGGCGCGTGATCGAAGCCTGGGCAGTTCATGCAGCAGATACTTTCGACCAGCAGGGTTTGCGTCCAGCTTTGGCGGTGATTCAACAGGTCGATAGCTTTTTGGAAAGCGCTCATGCCCATGCGGAAGGGGTTGCTTTTGATGAAGTGGAGTCGATTTTGTCGACTTTCGTGTGTGGTTTGTCGGGGCGGCGGCTGAAATTGGCGCAAGGCGAGTCGGTGTACACCGACAGTGAAACGCTGTATTTGCCGAACATTACCGCGAAATTGATTAAATCCAAGGATAATTTCCTGTTGTGCAAGGCGCAGGTCGCGTTTATGTGGGCGCAGACGCGCTTTGGCAGTTTTCGGGTGAATTTTGCGACGGTGTTTGCGGATTACCCTGATCGGGAACAGGCGTTGGCGGCGTTTCATGCGTTGGATACCTTGCGGCTGGAAGCGTACATGGAGCGTGAATTGCCGGGGTTGTGGCGTGATATGCAGCGGATTGAGCGCTTGCGCTTGGATGAAATGCGGGAAGAGGAAGAGGGCGTATGCAATACGCCCCTACATGGGATGTGGGAGACGTGTAGGGGCGTATTGCATACGCCATCTGCTACGGTTGAGGATGTGTTGGCGTTAGTGCCGCAGGTGTTGGGGTTGCCGATTCCGCAGCCGGTGTATCAGACGCGGTTGAATCCTGAAGCGGTCACGGCTTGTATGTTGGCGCGGATGGAGCGAGAAAAGATTTTATTGCGGGTGAAACTCGCGGAGTTGGTGAAGGAACACAAGGAAGAAACCCCTCCCGACCTCCCCTTGTCAGGGGAGGAGGAAGAGAAGAAAGAGGTTGCGCCGCCGGAATTTGAGATGCGTGAGGTGCAAGAGGGGCAGGGCATGGAGTTGGTGCTGGATGATAAGCCGATTGCGCCGCCGGAAGACGTGAAGCAGTTGCTGACCTCGATTATGTTGGATTGGGGGGATGTGCCGCCGGAATTTTTAGTGCCTGCGGGGGATGGGGAATACGATCCGTCCTTGTACCAAAAAGAAGAAAAAGACATTGAGGACGTGTGGAAAGGGATTTACCACGAAGAGGGGGCGTTTTTGTACCGCGAGTGGGATTTTGCCCGCCAGCATTACCGCAAGAACTGGTGTGTATTGCGTGAATTGGAATTGCCCCCCGGCGATCCGGCGTATGTGGACAAGGTGCTGGATAAGTATCAGGGCATGATCAAGCATTTGCGGCGCACCTTCGAGGCGATGCGCGATGAAAACCGTTTGCTGAAACGCCAGTCACAAGGCGATGACGTGGATATTGATGCGCTGGTGGAAGCACTGGCAGATAGCCGCGACGGTAGCGAAATGAGCGATAAGCTGTTTCAGCACATGCACCGGGCGGATCGCAGCATGGCGGTGATGTTCATGGTCGATATGAGCGGCAGCACCAAAGGTTGGATCAACGATGCCGAACGCGAAGCCTTGGTGATGTTGTGCGAAGTGTTGGAAAAATTGGGTGACAGTTATGCGATTTACGGTTTTTCGGGGATTGGGCGCAAACGTTGCGAGATTTACCGCATTAAGGCGTTTGACGATTTGTATAACAGCGCTACCAAAGCGCGGATTGCGGGGATTGTGCCGAAAGATTACACCCGTTTGGGGGTGGCGATTCGCCATTTGACCGAGAAGTTGAATACGGTGGAAGCGAAAACCCGCTTGCTGATTACGCTGTCGGATGGCAAGCCGGAGGATTATTTCGACATCTACAATACCCAGTACGGGATTGAGGATACGCGCCAAGCCTTGTTTGAAGCACGGCGCACGGGGATTCATCCGTTTTGCATTACGATTGATCAGCGTGGCAAGGATTATTTGCCGCACATGTACGGTCACGCCAATTGGGTGGAGATTGATGATGTGAAGAAATTGCCGTTGAAGGTGGCGGATATTTACCGGCGGTTAACGTCTTAATCTGGCCTGATTGACGACGTAGAGACGCAAAATTTTGCGTCTCTACAAGACCAGATTTGCTACAGCTTCGACATCCAATGCTCGTGGAACCGTGCCTCCGGCAATTGCCACACTTGCGTATGCAATTGCGTGAGCATGTCGTCGTCTTCCAGAATGATCAAGCGTTCGCTATTGGAAATCGCGCCGGGGCCTTGTTCTAGCAAGCGTTTGACCTGTTCTTCACGTTGCTGGCGCGTGCCTTCGGGTACGTGCTGGCGGTGCGGGATGTAGGTCATGTGTTGCCGGAAAGCGAGCGGATCGACCACCACGCGGATAAACAAATCGCGGGTGGAGATGCACGGGTTCGCCAACATTTCAGCGTAATTTTTCTCAAAAGCTTGCAAGATATAGTCGGGCGCAACCTCATCCGGGGTGCGGAATAGGTTGGTTTGCAAGCTGGTCTGGACGCTGGTCAACATGGCCAATGGCACTGAAAGCACTAAGCCTGCGATAACCGGCGACATCCACAAAAACGTCATGGGGTTGAAAATCAACAGCAAAATTGCCCACGCCACGCCAATTTGGCTGACCCAGCCGTATTCCTGCCAAGCATCAGCCCAGGTCAAGCCGCCGCCAGTGCGTTGCTGCGTTCCCCACACGGCACGTTTGCCTTGTAAGATTTGCACCACGAATTTGCTGTAATACATCATGCGCACGGGGGCAGTAAGCATGGAAAGCAGGGTTTCTGTGGCAACACTGGCGCTCAGCCCGCTGACGCCGCCAAATAAATGCGCCGTGCCTTTGCGTACTGTTTCTGCTAAGCCGAAGGTTTTGTAGAAAAACAGCAAAATGAGGGTCAGCACCAACAACGCGCTATTGCCTGCGGTTAACGGAATCAAGGTGAGTTTGGGGTAAAATACCGCAATCGCGGTTAATACGCCCAGCCAGCCCAACCAAATCAGCGAGCTGACGTAAGACATAATCCCGCCCAGCAACAGGAAGCGGTGCAGGTGCGGAATGCCATGCGCCCAAATAATCAGCCAGTGTTGCAGGTTGCCCTGACACCAACGGCGGTCGCGTTTGAGGGCATCGGTCATGGTCGGTGGGGGGCGCTCGAAGCTGCCTTCCATGTCGTAAGCCAGCCAAGTTTCCCAGCCTGCACGGTTGAGCAACGCCGCTTCTACAAAGTCGTGGCTAAGGATTTCACCGCCTAAGGTGCTGCCTTCTTTGAGTTTGGGCAAGTGGCAATGCCCCATAAAGGCTTGGGTACGAATGATGACATTGTGCCCCCAATATTGGCTTTCACCCAGCCACCACCAATGCAAACCCGCAAAAAATATCGGGCCGTACAGGCGATTGACGAACTGTTGCCCGCGAGCGTATAGCGTATCCAAACCGATGGTGTAGAGCGGGGTTTGGATTAGACCAACCCGTTCGTTGCGCTCCATCGCATCGACCAGACGCACTAAGGCATCGCCGGTCATGAGGCTGTCAGCGTCCAGTACTACCATGTAGGGGTGACGTTTACCCCAGCGGCGGCAGAAATCCATCACATTGCCGCTTTTCTTTTTGGTGCGGTGTTTGCGGCGGCGGTAATGGATGCGTTCAGATGAACCCACGGTGCGGCACAATGCCGACCAGGCGGCTTCTTCGCGCAACCAATTGCTGGCATCGTCGGAATCCGAGAGGATGTAGAACTCGAAGTGGTGTAACTGCCCGGTTTGTTCTAGCGATTGGTAAATGCTTTGCAGCCCAGCGTAAACGTAGGCGATGTCTTCGTTATAAATGGGCAGCAAAATCGCGGTGGTATCGCGGGTTTGCAATCGCGGCAAGGGCGATGTGGGCGCACTCGCCACGCGGTTTTGCCCACCGAAATTCAGTACCCACAACCCGACTAGGGCGGTCATAAAGCCTAAGGCTAACCACAAAAACAGTACCGCAAACGGAATCAGCACTAAGGCTTGCCACCCAATGGGTAACTCGGCGGGCAGGTTAGCGCCCAGCCAAAACGTCGCGAGTCCGGTCAGGAAGGCAATTGTCGTAAAAAATACCACACGCCGCCGTCTGGCGGTCGCTTGCCAGGGTATTTGCCCGTCGTGTTGGCTCATTTGGTGATTAAACGTGAGCGCGGACGTGACGAGGGCAGTAAGGTAATCGCTTGCAAGGGGGCGATCCGTATACTGCTGCGCTCAAACAGCGGCCCGGTAGGGGTACGATTATCACTATTTTTGGCTTGTAGCAGTGCCAGCTCTTCCTGAGCGGTGCTGATGAATTGTTGAATCAGTTCTTGCTCGGAAAAAAGTCCCGCCCGTGCCAGTTTCTGGGTGATTTGCGCTAACAGGCGTTCACGTTCCCAATCCAGTAAGCGGTGCAGTTTCAGGTAATCATTGGCGCGTTTTTGGGCGATTAACCACGCATTGCTAGGCGTGTTAGTGTCGGTCGTTGCTACGTCAGTTGGTGTTAGTTGTTCAGTCATTTGTTTGTCAATCCACGCAAGGGTTGTTAACAGTAGTACCATTGTTGTTGTTATTGAGACTGCGAGTCAGGGGGCATTGCACAGTGACTCAGGAATAGGGTAAGACCACGTTTCGCTCAAAGGGTTTACACCGTCTGTCAGACGAATGGTTGCAGTCATGGGTTTGTCACAGGTTTCCGGGAATATCGCAGCAATGACGCGCCAGCCTTCCACATAGGGGTTTTCCTGTACCACTACCGGATTGGTTTTACCTGCACCGTTGAATGTTAACTCTGCCTGCGGCATTTTGGCTAGTTTCGGTACATCATTGAAATCGATAATAAAACGTATGCGTCCCTTGTGACCGGGTAAACCATCCACCGCCTTATTCGTCGCACGGGTCGCCACAACTTTACCTAATGTATGGGCAGGTGGCTCATCCGAACGCCATGACATACGGTAATGCAGGTGGCGGAAAGCATTGCCTGCGTCACTTTTCCAGTATGCCACGACATTATCTAAAATGTCAGACTCCGTATGTAAGCGCAGCAATTGCACACTGCCTTTGCCCCAATCGCCTAAAGGCTCTATCCAAACACTGGGGCGGGCGTGATACCACGCTTCCAGATCCTGATAGTTGTTGAAATCACGATCACGTTGCAGCAAGCCAAACCCGGAGAGTTTCTCCACGGGCGTTGCTTGGAAGTTGAAGTAAGGAACTTCCCACAGCGGCTGCCATGTCCAGTCTTTGCCGCGCTGAATCAGCAAGCCATCAGAATCATGTACTTCGGGGCGATAATCGCCGTAATGTTGCTGGGAGTTTTCACCGTGGAAGAACATGCTGGTCAGGGGCGCAATGCCGATTTCAGTCATGTCTTGGCGCGGGTAAAGCTGGGTTTCGACTTCCATTTCAGTGCTTTTACCGGGTGTCAGCACAAAACGGGTGGCAGCGGTGGTTGAAGGTGAGTCGAGCAGGGCGCAAAACACCAGGGTTTCAGCGTCCTTAGCCGGTTTTTCTAGCCAGAACTTGGTGTAATCGGGGAATTCTTCTTTGCCTTCCAGCGAGGTGTTAATGGCAAGCCCGCGTGCGGACAGACCGTATTTTTGATCCAGCCCCAGCGCACGAAAGTAGCTGGCACCTTGGAAGACGAGTGCTTCGGTGTAACTGGAGTGTTTGCCGCCGAGTTTGGCGAGGATGCGAAAGCCGGTAAAGCCCATATTGGGTTCGTCGTTTTCGAGATTTAAGTCGTTGACTTCGGTGTAGTCATAATACTTACGGGAAAATTTGATGGGGGTTGCCGCGCCGTTTTCCCAAGCAAACAGTTCGATAGGGTGAATGTAATGCATCCCCGGATGCATAAATTCGAGTTGGAACGGGAGCATTTCATCGCGCCAAAAGGTTTGGTTGCCTTTGAACTTGATGCGCTGGTAATGGTCGTAAGTGATTCGTCCTGTATCCACTTGCATCATGGGCGTTTTGCTGAACGGTTGGCTGGAGAGTTGCTCCGCCACCTGTTTGACGTGTGTAAAACAGCCGTCATCTGCGTAAGCGTTAACGTTGCTAAAGGTCAGTAACACAAATGATAAGAGCCAAATAGGCAGGTTAGATTTCATAGTGGTGGGATACCGAAGGGGGCTATATTGCTCAGTAGGTTGCCAAGATTGACCAAGGAACTTGTGTAGGAAATAGTAGAGCAGAATCTGAGTGACGTCTAGCGGTATATGATTGGCAGAATCAGCACTTGGTCGTATAGTTGCCCCCCTTAGCCCTAACTATGCCGTAAGGCAAGGAATTTGTTGTCGATGAACCGTGACATTTCGCTGGATATACTCAGAGGTTTGATGTTGATCATCATGGCTGCTGACCATTTTGGTGAGCCGATCTTCCAGCATTTGTATGAATTTGCTGGGTATGTCAGTGCGGCGGAAGGCTTTGTCTTTCTGTCAGGCATGTTGGTGGCGTTGGTGTACAGCCGTTATCACACCGCTGGTGGACAAGTGTTGGAACAGCGTGTGTGGCAGCGTGCCGGGGTGATTTACCTTTACCATTTGATGGTATTGTTAGCGGTGTTTGTATTCACGGTGGCAACCCAATGGTCGGGGGCGTATTGGACCAGTTTTGCCAATGAGATGCAGGTGGAACCCGCCCGCGCTTTGCTATCGGGTATGTTATTGGTCTATCAGCCGCCGATGTTGGACGTGTTGCCTTTATACGTGGTGTTGATGTTGGCAGCACCGTTTGGGCTACGTTTGATGTTGCAGTACCAAACCATTGGCGTGGCGATGGTGTTGTTGGGCAGTGGCGGTTTATGGCTGGCAGCGCAGTATGGCTGGGGGCGTGATGTATTGGCATTGTTGCCGCAGGGGTTGTTGTTGCGGGGTGGTGCATTTAATTTCATGGCTTGGCAATTCATTTTTGTGCTGGGCATGGTGTTGGGTTTCCTGCGTTTTACTAACAAGGGTGCGTTACCGCGTGTGAATGGCTGGTTGTGGTCGGTCAGTTTGCTGGTGATTGTGGCGCTGTATTTGCAACGGCATGGCTATGTGTCGCGTGATTTATCGCCGATTGCTGCGTGGTTTCAGGAATACCGTCACATTGGGCGGGACAATCTGTCCTGGCTGCGCTTGACAAACTTCTTGGCGTTTGTGTACGTGATTGCCGGGGTGATTGTGTTGCACCGGCGCTATAACGTGTTGAAGTTGCTGGCTTGGCCCGCGCGGTGGTTGGGCTTTTTGGGGCAACATTCCTTGCAGGTTTTCGCTTTCCATCTGGTGGTGATGTATTGCTACATTCCGTTCCGCTGGGGGGAGTGGGCGTTTACAGATAATCAGAAATGGTTGGTGCTGGTGGTGTTTCTGGCAAGCTTGACACTGCCTGCGCTGTGGCACAAAGCCTATTTACAGCGCAAGAAACAACAGAACCGTAGGTCGGACTTTAGTCCGACAGCCTCTGTCGCTTTGACACCCATGTCGGGCTGAAGCCCGACCTACAGGTTAGAACTTGTAGCCTTTGTGCAAGGCTACAATGCCGCCGGTCATATTGGTGTAGGTAACGCGCTCAAATCCGGCAGTTTCCAGCATGGCTTTGAGGGTTGCTTGATCTGGGTGCATACGGATGGATTCCGCCAAATAACGGTAGCTTTCCGCATCATTCGCAATCAATTTGCCCATCAGCGGCAGGAATTTGAAGGAATACTGGTCGTAGATCGGTGCTAAACCGGGTACGGTGGGTTTAGAAAACTCCAGCACCAACAAGCGCCCGCCCGGTTTCAACACGCGGTACATGGAGCGCAATGCTTTATCCTTATCTGTCACATTCCGCAGCCCGAAGGCAATGGTGATAATGTCGAAATGGTTGTCAGCAAACGGCAAGCACTCGGCATTCGCCTGCACATAGCGCACATTGCCGCCAATCCCCTTATCGGTTAAGCGTTCTCGCCCGTTTTCCAGCATCGACGCATTGATGTCGGAAAGGATCACTTCGCCATCATCCCCCACGATCCGCGCAAACTGCGACGCCAAGTCACCCGTGCCGCCTGCCAAGTCCAATACGCGGTTGCCGCGTTTTGCGCCTGCGGCATCAATCGTGAAACGTTTCCACAGCCTATGCACGCCAAATGACATTACGTCGTTCATTACGTCGTACTTGTCGGCTACTGAATGAAATACGCCAGCAACCCGGCTAGCTTTCTCAGTAACGGGTACTTGTTGAAAACCGAAATGGGTGGTTTGTTCCTGTTCTGCCATGCGACATGTTTCCGTGTGGTTCAAGGTGACTCAATTATTGGGGCATTGTAACAGGCAAACGCCATTTCTACATGGAGTCTGATGATGAAAAAGTTAATAGCAGGTTTAGGGTTGACGGTATTGGCCGTGCCTTCTGCACAAGCGTGGACAGGTAGTGTGGACGATATGCGCACTATGCGAGCCAATCAAAGCCACCCTATCGTGCGTGTCGTCAAGCAATACCAAACCGCCACCTTGTCGTGTGAGCAATGCCAAGTACATCATGGCAGAGTGCAACCGCCAGCTCCTCAGGCAACCGGTTGGCAGCGTTCAGCGCGGGTAACACCGCAACGTATGCAGCGCCCGCATCAGACCGCTCGTGTGCCGGTACGCCCGGTACAAATGTACGCCTATTATGTGCCGCAACGCCATCAGACGGCGCAACACCCACCGCGTACTCACCGTATTGTGGGGCAAGCACCGCCGATGTGCCGCTATATCAGCTAGTGTTGGCGCTTTAGAATGGCATGAAAATCTTGCTCATCCAGTTCAGGATTTCCTCGCGCCATACGATTGCCACAAAGCCTGCCATTGCCAGCCAGGGGCCAAATGGCATGGGCAGGCTTTCGCGTTTGCCCTTTGCCAGCATCCATAGAATCCCAAATACCGCACCAAACGCCGATGATGCGAAAATCACGAACGGCAGAATCTGCCAACCACCCCATGCACCGAGTGCCGCCAGCAATTTGAAATCGCCGTGCCCCATGCCTTCCTTGCCCGTCAACAGCCGGAACAGGTGAAACACTGACCAGAGCGCCAAATAGCCAAATGCTGCACCCAATACCGCATCCGGCAAACTGACAAACGTGCCACTAATATTGAGCAGCAAACCCGCCCACAGCAGCGGATACGTAAGAATGTCTGGCAGCAGCATGGTTTGCGCATCAATCATAAACAGCGCGACCAGTACCCAAGTAAAGCCGAGCAATGCCACTAATTCAACGCCATAACCGACGCGCCAAGCCACCAGCATGGAAAGCAGTGCCGTCGCCAGTTCCACCAACGGGTATTGGCTGGAAATCGGGGTGTTGCAGCCCGCACATTTGCCGCGCAGCACTAGGTAGCTAATGACTGGAATGTTTTCCAATGCGGTTATTTTATGCCCACAGGTCGGGCATTGTGAGCGTGGTACGACCAGATTGAAATCGCCGGTATCTTGCTTGTCAGGGTGTTGATCCAGCCATTCGTTACAGTCGTGTTTCCATTGGCGTTCTAACATAATCGGCAGGCGGTAAATGACCACATTCAGAAAACTGCCTACCAAGAGCGAAAATAGCCCCACGACACTTATTAGCCAGACTGGGCTGGTTTTGAGTAAAAAAATCAGTTCCATGAGAATATGTGTTCCTAAACAACTGCCCCAAGTTTAAAGATAGGCAGGTACATGGCGATGACTAAACTGCCCACAATCCCGCCCAGTACCGCCATGATCAGCGGTTCAATTTGTTTTGCCAAGGTATCGACCAAAGCGTCAACCTGTGCTTCGTAATAATCCGCTACTTTTGCCAGCATTTCTTCTAAACGCCCGGATTCTTCACCGATGCGGGTCATTTGTACCATCATATTGGGGAATAATTGCGTGGTTTGCATGGCTGTATTCAATTGTACCCCGCGAGCGGTATCGTCTTGAATTCGCCGCGACGCTTCTTCATACAAGGCATTGCCAGTTGCTCCAGCCACCGAATCCATCGCTTCGACCAACGGCACACCCGCTGCAAACATGGTGGCTAGGGTACGCGCAAACCGTGCGACCGCTGACAAGTTCAGGATATTACCCATAATCGGGATTTTTAACGACGCTTTATCCACGAAGCGATCAAAGGCTGGAGAACGCTGCCGGGCTTGTGTGAAGCCGGTTCCCACTGCGATAAAAATCAAGATTGGCTGCCACCAGTTAGCGACCAACCAGTCCGAAAACGAAATGACCAACAAGGTGAAAGCGGGTAAGTCAGCCCCAAAGCTGCTAAACACTTCTTTAAACTGCGGGATAACCCAGATGAGCAAGATTGCCGATACCACCACGGCAGCAACCACGACGATAATGGGGTACATCATGGCACTTTTGACTTTGGCTTTGAGCGCTTCACTTTTTTCTTTGTAGGTGGCGACTTTTTCCAGCATGGTTTCCAGCGTACCGGCTTGTTCGCCCGCTTTTACCAAGTTGACAAACAGTTTGTCGAAATATTTGGGGTGTTTGGCTAAGGCATTGCCTAAGCTGGCACCGCCTTCGATGTCGGCGCGTAATTTATTGACCAGTTCGCGTACTGAGGCATTATCACCCCCGGATGCCATTAATTCCAAGGATTGCACCATCGGTACGCCGGAACGCATCATGGTGGTTAATTGGCGGGCAAATTGGGCAATATCGCCCGGTTTGATCGCGGGTTTGAACAGCGGTTTGGGTTTGCGGTAGATGCGCCCCGGATTAATGCCTTTGCGGCGCAGTTCAGCGCGTAACCAGTTGGGGTTAACGGCTTCGGTTTCCCCACGCATTTTTACGCCATTACGATTCACGCCTTCCCACTTGTAAATGGCTTGTGGTGCGCTGGGGGCAGGTTTTTTGTCTGCTACCGGTTTTTTCAAGGTGTTGCTTTGCATATCCGTGGCTCTGCCTTATTTTTGTGATTACTACCAGTCTAACACGCACTGGTGGTGAAACAGCATCCCGTGGGATAAATGGTTGTGACGGGCTTAGTCTGAGGTGACGCGCTCCAGTTCGGCTAAGGAGGTCACGCCTTGGCGCACTTTGTTGAGAGCGGAACGGCGTAAGTCCGCAATGCCTTCTTTGAGGGCTTGTTCGGCGATTTCCAGTGAGTTGCTACCATTCATAATCATGCGCCCCATTTCGCCAGAAATCGGCATGACTTGGTAAATACCTACTCGACCTTTGTAACCGCGTGAACATTCCGAACAGCCGACCGGTTCATAGAGCTTGAGTGAACTGAGTTCGTCAGGTTGGAAGCCCATTTGCAGCAAGACTTCGCGCGGTACGTCGGAGGGTTTTTTGCAGTTTGCACACAAGCGCCGCGCTAAGCGCTGCGCAACAATCAAGTGAATGGAGGAGGCGATATTAAATGGTGGCACGCCCATGTTCATCAAACGGGTCAGGGTTTCCGGGGCGCTATTGGTGTGCAACGTGGATAACACCAAGTGTCCGGTTTGTGCCGCTTTGATGGCAATTTCAGCGGTTTCAAGGTCGCGGATTTCCCCCACCATGATAATGTCCGGGTCTTGACGCAAGAAAGAGCGCAAAGCTTCGGCAAAGGTCAGCCCGACTTTGGCGTTGACGTTGACTTGATTCACGCCGGGCATATTGATTTCGGCAGGGTCTTCGGCGGTGGAAATGTTTTTTTCCGGGGTGTTGAGGATGCCTAAGCCGGTGTACAGCGTGACGGTTTTACCGCTGCCGGTCGGACCTGTGACCAGAATCATGCCATCGGGTTTTTCCAGCGCTTTCATGAAATCGTGTTGTTGCTTGGGTTCAAAACCGAGCTTTTCTACCCCTAGTGTGGCGTTGGACGAGTCGAGTATCCGCATAACCACTTTTTCACCGAATAGAGTCGGCAGGGTGTTCACCCGGAAGTCGATTTTTTGTTTGTCATTGACCGTAAAGCGGATACGCCCGTCTTGGGGAACGCGCCGTTCGGAAATATTCATGCGAGCCAGTACTTTAATGCGCGAAATCAATTGCTGGGCGGCATCGTTGGGGGGGGTGGCAACGACTTGCAACATGCCGTCGATCCGGTAGCGGATGCGCATGTTTTTTTCAAAAATCTCAATGTGAATATCCGATGCTTTGGATTTAATGCCGTGGGCTAACAGCTTGTCAACGAACTCAATGATGGCGGGGTCTTCGTCGTCTTTGGTTTTGAGGTCGCGGACGTCCAGTGATATTTCTTTAGCAGCGGCAACCGGCGCGGCAGTGGGGGAGGTTTTGCCACTGGGTGGAGCAACGTGTCCGCCCATGCCGTCGTCGCTGCTGATGTAACGTTGCAGCTTGTCGAATTCGACAAACACGGGTTCGGGGATTAAGCCGGTGGCGAATTTGACATCATCCAGATTGGTCAAATAAGTGGGGTCAGCCAAGCCCACCATGAGGTTTTTGCCGCGCTGATAGAGGGGAATCAGGTTGAGTTTGCGCATCTGCTCTGGGCTGAGCAGTGCTGCAATCAGCGGTGGAATGCTGATTTGATCGAGGTCGACCATGCTTAAGCCGTATTCGAGGCTGGCGGCATAGGCGACATCTTTGGTGGATACGATCCGGGAGCGAACCATCCAGTCCACCAGTGAGACTTTTTCCGCACGCGCTTTCTGCACGGCTTGCGTCGCCGACTCTTTGTCGAGCAAGTCTTGCACAACTAATTGTCTGGCTAACCCCGGTAAAGGGATGGAAGAAGTCAGCGGTGTCATAATAGGGTGGCTATTGTATCGTTATTAGCATTAATAACTGGGGATGATAGCGCGTTGAAAGTGTCTATAACATGAATTTCTTTAGGTGCTGCTGTTTGCTACTTCCATGACCCAATCGTCCACCGTTTTGGCTTTGCTGCTGAAGTTTATGCCTAACA
>JBEUIR010000038.1:0-13020 GCA_040415395.1 Candidatus Thiothrix namsaraevi | reverse complement strand
CCGTACAACTTCGCATCTTCTTTCAATTCTTTGCGAATTAAATTGGTCAGTTTGGTATCCGAACCCAGCAATGCCAGCAAGGTTTCTTTTTCCTTTTCCAACTCGTCCAATTCGCCGCGAATCTTCATTTCTTCCAAACGTGCCAACTGGCGCAATTTGGTATCGAGAATGTAATCCGCCTGAATCTCGGTCAACGCGAAGCGGCGCATCAACACCGCTTTCGGCTCGTCTTCGCTGCGGATAATGTGGATCACTTCATCAATATTGAGGAACGCCACCAACAAACCCGCCAACAAATGCAGGCGTTTTTCGACTTTATCCAACCGCCATTGCAAGCGGCGCGTCACCGTTTGCCGCCGGAAGGTCAGCCATTCGGTCAAAATATGCAGCAAACTTTTGACTTGCGGGCGACCGTTCAAACCGATCATATTCATATTGACGCGGTAACTGCGCTCTAAATCGGTGCTGGCGAACAAATGCGACATCAGCATGTCCACATCCACGCGGTTGGAGCGCGGCACAATCACCAAGCGTACTGGCTGTTCGTGGTCGGATTCATCGCGCAAATCTTCCACCAACGGCAGTTTCTTCGCCTGCATTTGCGCGGCGATTTGCTCCAGAATCTTGCTGCCCGACACTTGATACGGCAAGGCAGTAATAATAATGTCGCCGTCTTCGATTTCGTAACGCGCCCGCATTCTAAATGTGCCGTTACCCTTTTCATAAAGCGCGAGGAAATCCGCCGCTGGCGTAATGATTTCAGCTTCAGTAGGGAAATCCGGCGCGGGAATGTGCTGATGCAAATCCTGCAAGGTCGCATGGGGGTGATCCAGCAAATGCAGGCAAGCATTCACCACTTCACGCAAATTATGCGGCGGAATATCGGTCGCCATCCCCACCGCAATGCCGCTGCCACCGTTGAGCAAAATATTCGGCAAACGTGCGGGCAAAATGGTTGGCTCTTCCAACGAACCGTCGAAATTGGGTTGCCATTGCGCCGTGCCCTGCCCCAATTCTTGCAGCAACACCTTGGCGTAAGCGGTCAAACGCGATTCGGTGTAACGCATTGCCGCGAAGGATTTCGGGTCATCTTGCGAACCCCAGTTGCCCTGCCCATCCACCAGCGTGTAGCGGTAAGAAAACGGTTGCGCCATTAACACCATGGCTTCGTAACACGCCGAGTCGCCGTGCGGGTGAAATTTACCCAATACATCACCGACAGTACGCGCTGATTTTTTGTGTTTGGAAGCGGCAGTCAGCCCTAATTCGGACATGGCGTAGACAATACGGCGTTGTACGGGCTTTAAGCCATCGCCAAGATGCGGCAAAGCACGATCAAGAATGACGTACATGGAATAGTCGAGATAGGCTTTCTCGGTGTATTCCTGTAGCGGGAGGGTTTCGATGCCTTCGTAGTTCATGGGTATCCTTTATGCTGGCGGCACTAATGGGGGCAAAGCATAGGGGGGTATACCGAAGGACGCAAGTAATGGATGTGGCAGCGGTCGTTCTGCCACATCCGCTAGACTCAAACCGAATTAAACGTTCATGATCTTAATGGTCGGGAACTTGGTGCTGTAGTCTTTGGCTTTTTGTGCCAAACGCGCCGAAGCTTTGCGGGAAATCTCTTTGTAGATTTTCGTGACCGCGCCATCCGGGTCAGCCACCACGGTTGGGTTGCCGTTGTCAACTTGTTCGCGGATTTTGATGTCGAGCGGCAGACCACCGAGGTAGTTCACGCCGTATTGCTCTGCCATGCGCTGCCCGCCGCCTTCGCCGAAGATGTGTTCAACCGTGCCGCAGTTGCTGCAAATGTGCATACTCATGTTTTCGACGATGCCCAAGATCGGCACTTCGACTTTTTCAAACATTTTCAGACCTTTACGTGCATCCAACAAGGCAATGTCTTGTGGGGTGGTGACAATAATTGCGCCAGACACGGGGATTTTCTGGGAAAGCGTCAATTGAATGTCGCCTGTGCCGGGTGGCAAGTCGATGACCAGATAATCCAAGTCACCCCAGTTGGTGTCACCTAGCAATTGTTCCAGTGCTTGTGTGACCATCGGACCGCGCCAGATCATCGGAGTGTCTTCTTCGATCAGAAAACCAATCGACATGGCTTTAATGCCGTGGTTTTGCATTGGCTCTAGGCTTTTGCCATCGCTGGATTCGGGTTGACCGCTGATGCCTAACATGCGCGGCTGGCTGGGACCATAAATGTCCGCGTCCAACATACCGACTGTTGCGCCGTCGGCTTTCAGGGCGAGGGCGAGGTTGACGGCGGTGGTGGATTTGCCGACGCCACCTTTGCCGGAAGCGACCGCGATAATGTTTTTGATGCCGTCTTTACGCTTGACGCTTTTCTGCACGGCGTGTGCTGCTACTTGGGTGGTGACGCTGACGTCTGTGTTGGTTGCGCCAGCGGCGGCTAAGGCGGCTTTGATTTCTGCTGCCAATTCATCCCGATAGTTGCCCGCCGGATAGCCTTGCACCACGCTGACGGCTACGTTGCCGCCTTCCACACGGATGTCTTTTACTTGGTGCAGGGATACGATGTCCTGCTCCAAATAACGGTCTTTGATGCCTTTCAGTAGCGTTTCAACCTGGTCACGGGTCATGTCTGTCATTCTGTTTTCCTCAGTCAACTTGAATATCTGGGCGCGAGTTTACACTATCCTGACGCATACTCGAAATAAGCACCCATTCAGGGATGGTATTACCTAGCGATTTAGTCGGGAATGGGATGGGCAGGCAAAAGCGAATGGGTACGGGTAATCGAGATGGTATATAAATAACCAGAGAAATTGGTGGGCCCAGTAGGACTCGAACCTACGACCAAGGGATTATGAGTCCCCTGCTCTAACCAACTGAGCTATAGGCCCTGAAAACGCTACGATCAGTTTGTCGGTAAGACACCCGGCTCGTATTCCAAGAAGCTGCGAAGCATATCCGAACGGCTCGGATGACGCAACTTGCGCAACGCTTTGGCTTCAATCTGACGGATACGTTCACGGGTTACGTCAAACTGCTTGCCCACCTCTTCCAGCGTGTGGTCGGTATTCATGTCGATACCGAAACGCATCCGCAGGACTTTGGCTTCGCGGGAAGTCAAACTGGACAAGACATCGCGGGTCACTTCCGACAAGCTTGAAGTGGTCGCAGACTCAATCGGCGACAAAATATTGCCATCCTCGATAAAGTCACCCAAGTGTGAATCTTCATCATCACCGATCGGTGTTTCCATCGAAATCGGCTCTTTGGCAATTTTCAGTACTTTGCGAATTTTGTCTTCCGGCATATCCATCGCTTCAGCCAGTTCTTCCGGTGTGGCTTCGCGACCTTTTTCCTGCAACAGCTTGCGCGAAATGCGGTTGAGTTTGTTGATGGTTTCGATCATGTGTACCGGAATACGGATAGTACGCGCCTGATCGGCAATCGAGCGCGTAATCGCCTGACGTATCCACCAGGTGGCGTAAGTCGAGAACTTGTAACCACGGCGGTATTCAAACTTATCCACCGCTTTCATCAAACCGATATTGCCTTCCTGAATCAAATCAAGGAATTGCAAACCACGGTTAGTATACTTCTTCGCAATAGAAATCACCAAACGCAGGTTGGCTTCGACCATTTCCTTTTTCGCACGCCGCGCCTTGGCTTCGCCCACCGACATGCTGCGGTTAATGTCTTTGATTTGCGAAATGGATAAGTTGCATTCGCGTTCGACGCCTAATAATTCCCGCTGTGCCTCATGAATCTTCGGCAAGAAATTCTGTAGACGGGTATGGTCGCCACGTTTATCAACACAGTAGCGGTCTAACCATTCCAGATCGGTTTCATTTTGCGGGAAACTGTCGATGAAATCCTGACGCGCCATGCCGCCTTTTTGGACGCACAGTTTCATAATGTGGCGTTCATTCTGGCGAATCCGATCCACAATTTCATTCAACTGCACGGTCAACTGTTCGATGATCGGCTGTGCCAGACGGAATTCCATGAACTTGAGCGCCACCGCCTCACGGGTTGCGGTATAGGCAGCCTGATCATTGCTGGCGCAAGCCGCTTTAGATGCCTCATACAACTCGCGCAGTTCTGCAAACTTAATCCGCGCTTCTTCAGGATCAGGCCCTGTATCAACCGGGTCAGCCGCGTCTTCGTCATCCTCTTCTTCAACGACTGCCACTGCGTCTTCTTCAGCCGCAATCGTCGCCTCTTCCAACTCTTCCGGCACAGTAACCTGAAACGCCGTCAGGTCTTCATCAGGGTTAACAAAGCCATTGATGATGTCGGTTAAACGGATTTCCTCGGAATCAATCAGGCTGGCTTTTTCCAGCAGAACTTCCGTCGAGGCCGGGTATTGCGCCAACGCCCGCAGAATTTCGTTCAAACCCTCTTCAATACGGATCGCAATCTGAATTTCGCCTTCACGAGTCAAGAGTTCCACCGTACCCATTTCGCGCATATACATACGCACCGGGTCAGTGGTTCGCCCAAAATCGCCATCCACATTCGCCAACGCTGCGGCTGCTTCTTCAGCGGCTTCATCGTCGGCTTGTACCGCCTCATCGTTTAGCAGTAAGGAATCGGCATCCGGGGCATGTTCATACACCGTTATGCCCATATCGTTGATCATTGCAACAATATCTTCAATCTGCTCCGGGTCAACGATGGTATCGGGAAGGTGGTCGTTGACCTCAGCATAGGTGAGGTAGCCCTGCTCCTTACCTTTGGCAATTAACTCTTTCAAGCTGGACTGCTGCTGCTCTTCTTGACTCATGCCCTAAAACTCTCTGGAAAAAAGGTCGGTAACTATATCACATTTTTCTAAAATGCAACCACATGTGCTCGCTCACGCCCCCGGACTTTTATAGTCCTGAAGCAGTAAATAAGCTAAATCACTACGCTCTTGCTCGCTCAATGCCTGGGTTTGACCCCGATGCAACAAGGCTTCAAGCTGCTTTTGACGCGATTGCCGCCTGATTTGTTGCAGACAGTCGGCAAATTCGCGCCGTATAACGGTTTCATCATCCGTCTCAGGTCGCCAGTTGGTGAGGCGCTGAATAATAGCCTCATGTTCCGTCTGGCGAAAACGCTCCAACAGACCCGCCAAATGTATATGGGGGTTCTCCTCGATATTTTCAATGATAGCCGCCAGCAATGCTGTGCCGGGCAAGTCATAGCCAAGAATCTGCTCGGAACTGCCCGCTACCTCCACCAACATCGGGTAGTGCAATAGCAAGGCAATCGCGTGCCTTATCGGCGTGCGGCGTACATCTTGGTCGCCCAAACGCGCCTGATTATAGGCGAGCGGCGCATCACCCGTTGAATTTTTTTTCAGGTGGCGGCGCACAACTTCCAAAGGCGTGTCGGTAAGTGTAGACAATTCTCCGAGAATTTGCTCGCGCAACAAAATAACCGGCATGGTGGCAAGCAATTTCAAACCGTCACTTAACAGGCGTGCCTTGCCTTCCTTGGTGCTCAGGTTGAAACGTTCTTTCAACACTGCCAATAAATAAGCACTGAGCGTGAGTGCTGTGGCTAAGCTTGCTTCAAACGCTTCTTTACCGATTTGGCGGATTTGCGTATCGGGGTCTTCACCTTGCGGCAAAAACAAAAAGCGGATCTCTTTATCATCGCGCAACTCTGGCAAGGCATTTTCCAAGGCTCGCCATGCCGCATCCCGCCCTGCACGGTCGCCGTCAAAACAAAACACCACTTCCGGCACCAGACGCAATAATTGGCGGATGTGTTCCGGCGTGGTCGCCGTTCCCAACGTCGCCACCGCGTAAGTAACACCGTATTGCGCCAGCGCAATCACATCCATGTAACCTTCGACCACCAACAAACGTTCTAGCTTGCGGGTATCGTTACGTGCCTCAAACAGACCGTAAAGCTCAGCGCCTTTGTGGAACACCTCGGTTTCGGGTGAATTCAGGTACTTGGGTGAACCATCGCCAATCACCCGTCCGCCAAAACCAATGACCCGCCCGCGCCGATCCCGAATCGGGAACATAATGCGCTCCCGAAAACGGTCATACACCCGCCCGGCGTCATTGCGAATCGCCATGCCACTGGCGACTAATTTATCCTCCCCGTAACGGGCTAATTCGCGCCCCAGCGAACTATTTGGCGGAGAAAACCCCAAACCAAAGCGTTTTGCCACCTCATTGCTCAAACCACGGCGCTGCAAATACCCAAGCGCATCAGGGTTTTGCGGCAATTGTGCCTGAAACCATACCGCTGCCTCTTCCAGCAAGGTATACAGGTTTTTATCTTTACGCGGGCGTTTGGGGGCATCCTCTGCACCTTCACGGGGAACCTGCACCCCAATGGTGCGGGCTAACGCCTCAATTGCCTCCGGGTATTCGAGATGTTCGTATTCCATTAAAAAAGTAATGGCCGAACCGTGTACCCCGCAACCAAAACAATGGTAGAACTGTTTGGTCGGACTCACCGTGAAAGAAGGCGTTTTTTCATTATGAAACGGGCAACACGCGGTATATTCGCGCCCTGCCTTTTTTAATGGCACACGCCCACCGATCACGTCGATAATGTCGACGCGAGCTAACAGTTGGTCAATGAACTCTTTTGGGATGCGACCTGCTGTACTCATAAGCTGTGTGCGATCTTGCTCCGTTGTGCTGGTAGCGTAGTATACGCTAATTAAAACCATGCTTTCTGGGCATGTCGACAAAAACGCGCTAAGGTGTCTAGCCCTAAACTGGCATTTTAGTCCATAATACTCACCCTTTTATCGCCTGAGACTACGATGAGATACACTGAACTACCCCCATCGCAAGGGCTTTACGACCCTGGCTTTGAACACGATGCATGTGGCATGGGCTTTGTGGCTCACCTGAAAGGTGTCAAGTCACATCAAATCGTCCAACAGGCATTAAAAGTATTAACCCACATGGAACACCGTGGCGCTTGCGGCTGTGAGGAAAATACCGGCGACGGCGCGGGTATCCTGCTCCAGCTTCCGCATGAATTCCTCGTATCAGAGTGCAAATCACTCAATATTAAACTGCCCGCGCCCGGTCATTATGCGACTGGCATGGTGTTCCTGCCACAAGATGCCGACGCACGCGCTGAGGTTGCCGCTATCTTCGCCCGCATCGTCGAAGAAGAAGGTCAAACCCTGCTCGGCTGGCGTGATGTCCCCACGAACCCTACCCCGATCGGCAAAACGGCGCTCAAAGCCATGCCTTTCATCCGCATGGCATTCATTGCCAAATCTGCCGACATTGCGGAAGGCATCGACTTTGAACGCAAGCTGTATGTTATCCGCAAGCGCACGCAAAATAGCGTGGATACCCCAGACGTTGCCGGGCATATTTATTTCCCCAGCCTGTCTTCACGCACACTGGTCTACAAAGGGATGCTGACCACCGAACAGGTCGGGCAGTTCTACAAGGATTTAAGCAATCCGCACATGAAAACTGCCATTGCGATGGTTCACTCGCGGTTTTCCACCAACACCTTCCCAAGCTGGGAACGGGCGCACCCTAACCGTTACCTGATCCATAATGGTGAAATCAACACCATGCGCGGCAATGTTAACTGGATGAATGCGCGGCAGGGCGTTATCAAAACCGACGTATTCAATACCGACCTCAGTACGCTGTTCCCCATTGTGATCCCTAACGGCAGTGACTCCGCGATGTTTGATAACACGCTGGAATTCATGTACTTATCAGGCTATTCCCTACCCCATGCGATGATGATGATGGTTCCTGAACCTTGGTCGAACCACGAAAGCATGAGTGCGGAAAAGAAAGCCTTCTACGAATACCACAGTTGCTTAATGGAACCGTGGGATGGTCCTGCGGCAATGGGTTTCACCGATGGCACATTAGTGGGTGCGACGCTGGATCGCAACGGTTTGCGCCCCTCACGTTATTACGTCACCAATGACGACATGATTATCCTCGCCTCCGAAGTCGGGGTATTGGATGATCTTGATCAAAGCACAATTGTCTCCAAGCAACGCCTGCAACCAGGGCGTATGTTGCTGGTCGATACCGCTCAGGGGCGTATTATTGCTGACGAAGAAATCAAGCAGCAAATGGCTACCGCCAAGCCGTATCAAGATTGGCTGACAAGCAATCTGGTCGAACTGCAAGACTTACCGGCTGCCCCGCAAAGCGCCTTGCCAGAACACGAAACGCTGGTACAGCGCCAGAAAATGTTCGGCTACACCTACGAAGACGTGCGCAAAGTGATTGTGCCGATGGCGCGTGACGGCATCGACCCGCTGGGTGCAATGGGCATCGACTCACCGATTGCGGTGCTGTCCAATCAAGCACAACCGCTGTTTAACTACTTTAAGCAGTTGTTTGCGCAAGTGACCAACCCGCCGATTGACTCGATTCGCGAAGAAATCGTTACCTCGTCTTACACCACTTTAGGGTCAGAAGGCGATATTACTGCGCCTACAGCAGCCAGTTGTCAGCAAATTCTGCTGAAAACCCCGATTCTGGACAACGACGAACTGGCGAAACTGACGCACATTAACCGTGAAGGTTTCAAGTGCGCCACCCTGCCGATTATGTTCCGCGCTGCTGATGGCAAAAATGCACTGGAAGCGGCATTAGAACACCTGTTCGCAGCAGCCGATAACGCCATCAATGACGGCGCAAATTTGATCGTGCTGTCCGATCGCTTGGCGGATGCGGATAACGCACCGATTCCGTCACTCTTGGCGGTCGCGGGCTTGCATCATCATTTGATTCGTAACGGTTGCCGCACCCGTGTGAGCCTGATTCTCGAATCCGGTGAGCCGCGTGAAGTGCATCATTTCTGCACACTGTTGGGTTATGGCGTGCAAGCAATCAACCCTTACGTCGCGTTTGAGGCGATTGGTGATTTAATTCGTGAAGGTTTATTACCCGGCATTCAGCACGATTACGCTGTACAGAAGTACATCAAAGCTGCCACCAAAGGCGTGATCAAGGTCATGTCCAAGATCGGAATTTCCACGATTCAGTCTTACCGTGGGGCACAAATCTTTGAAGCCTTGGGAATTAGCAAAACGGTCATCGACAAATATTTCACTGCAACAGCATCGCGTATCGGGGGTATTGATTTAGCCACTATCGCGAAAGAAGCGTTGATTCGCCATCAAACCGCTTACGATCACCACGACGCGGAACAACGCTCGTTACGTGCCGGTAACGTGTTCCAATGGCGGAATGAGGAGGAAGAACATCAATATAACCCTGCGACTATTTACACCTTGCAAAAAGCAGTGCGCTTGGGTGATTACGGTTTGTATAAGCAATACAGCAAGTTGTTGCACGAAGATGCAGAAGTCAAATTCAACTTGCGTAACCTGCTGGAGTTCAACTTTGCAGCACAACCCATTCCCCTGAGCGAAGTTGAACCCGCCAGCGCTATTGTCAAACGCTTTAAATCCGGCGCAATGTCGTTCGGCTCTATCAGCCAAGAAGCGCACGAAGCGTTAGCGATTGCCATGAACCGTTTGGGCGGACGCTCCAACTCCGGTGAAGGTGGTGAAGATTCTGCGCGTTTCACGCCCGATCCAAATGGCGATTCGCGTAACAGTGCCATCAAGCAGGTGGCATCTGGGCGTTTCGGTGTCACCAGCCACTACCTGAATAACGCGCAGGAAATCCAGATTAAGCTGGCACAAGGCGCAAAACCGGGTGAAGGTGGTCAGTTGCCGGGCAAGAAAGTGTACCCTTGGGTAGCACGGGTGCGTGGCACAACACCGGGCGTGGGTTTGATTTCGCCACCACCGCATCATGATATTTACTCGATTGAAGACTTGGCACAGCTCATTCATGACCTGAAAAACGCCAACAAACGCGCACGCATCAACGTCAAGTTGGTATCCGAAGTCGGGGTCGGCACGATTGCAGCCGGTGTTGCCAAAGGCAAGGCGGATGTCATCCTGATTTCCGGTTATGACGGCGGCACGGGTGCTTCCCCGAAAACCAGTGTCCAACACGCCGGTTTGCCCTGGGAATTGGGTCTGGCAGAAACGCATCAAACCTTATTGCTCAATAACCTGCGTAGCCGGGTGCGTCTGGAAACCGACGGCAAGCTGATGACCGGGCGTGACGTAGCGATTGCTGCGCTGTTGGGTGCGGAAGAATATGGCTTCGCGACTCTGCCACTGGTGGCGCTGGGTTGCGTGATGATGCGTGTTTGCCATCTGGATACTTGCCCGGTTGGGATTGCGACTCAGAACCCCGAATTGCGCAAGAAATATGCTGGCGACCCGCAATACGTGGTCAATTTGCTGATGTTCATCGCCGAAGAATTGCGCGAATACATGGCGAAACTTGGCTTCCGTACCATTGATGAAATGGTCGGGCGTGTCGATAAGCTGCGCCAAAGCACGGCGGAAGGTCACTGGAAAGCCAGCATGGTTGATTTGAGTACCCTGCTGCACACGCCAGAACTGGAAGAATGTGACGGTATCCGTTGCTTACGTGAACAGGATCACGGCATTGCACAATCGTTGGATGAGCAAAAGCTCCTGAAAGCGTGCCAACCAGCAATTGATCACGGCACGGCGGTGACGGCTGAGTTCGAGATTAAGAACATTGACCGCGTAGCAGGCACGATTACCGGCTCAGAAGTAACGCGCAAATACGGTGCTGCGGGCTTGCCCGAAGATACCATCCGCCTGAAATTCAACGGCTCAGCCGGGCAAAGTTTCGGTGCATTCCTGCCTAAAGGCATGACACTGGAACTCGAAGGCGACTCCAACGACTACATTGGCAAAGGTTTGTCCGGCGGCAAGATCATCGTTTACCCACGTAAAGATGCGCAATTTGCCGCCGAAGATAATATCCTGATCGGCAACGTGGCATTCTTTGGCGCAAGCGACGGTGAAGCCTATGTACGCGGGGTGGCGGGCGAACGTTTCTGTGTGCGTAACTCCGGGGTGCGCGTCGTCGTTGAAGGCACGGGCGACCACGGGTGCGAATACATGACCGGCGGGCGCGTGGTGGTGTTGGGCAAGGTCGGGCGCAACTTTGGCGCGGGCATGTCCGGCGGCGTGGCTTATGTGTATGACCCCAGCGGTATTT
Source organism: Candidatus Thiothrix namsaraevi (assembly GCA_040415395.1). Taxonomy (GTDB): domain Bacteria; phylum Pseudomonadota; class Gammaproteobacteria; order Thiotrichales; family Thiotrichaceae; genus Thiothrix; species Thiothrix namsaraevi. Next base: position 1,960 of record JBEUIR010000038.1, on the reverse strand, counting down.
TGGCAATCAGCGGCAACACTGAAATGGTGGCTTACAGCCCGCTGAGTGATGCTAACGAGAAAGCCGAAGTCAAAGCCATGATCGAAAAGCATGTACTGTATACTGGCAGCACACCCGGTAGCCTGATTTTGGCGGACTGGAATAAATACTCAGCCGATTTCGTGCGCGTCATGCCGAACGACTATCAACGGATGCTGGAAGCGATTCGCTCGTTTGAGCAGCAAGGTCTCTCCGGGGAAGAAGCCTTGATGGCGGCTTTCACCGCAAACAATAGCGACGCTTCGCGTGTCAGTGGCAACTAAGGATTAAAGGTAACAATCATGGGTAAACCTACTGGTTTCATGGAATACCAGCGCGAGCTGCCAGCCGACCGCGCCCCGTTGGAACGGATTAAAGACTGGCGTGAATTCCACCTGCACTTCGAGCGCGAAGCGGAAAACCGCGAACAGGGGGCGCGATGCATGGAATGTGGCATCCCCTTCTGCCAAACCGGACAAATTCTGCCGGGTGGTGCGAGCGGTTGTCCGGTTCACAATCTGATTCCTGAATGGAATGACATGATCTTTCGCGGTTTGTGGAAAGAAGCCTACGAACGCCTGCGCATGACCAACAACTTCCCGGAATTTACCGGGCGGGTTTGCCCAGCACCGTGCGAAGGCTCTTGCACCCTCGGCATCAATGAACCACCCGTCACCATCAAATTGAACGAAGTGTCGATCATCGACAAAGCCTTCGAGGAAGGTTGGGTTAAGGCTGAACCGCCAACAGAACGCACTGGCAAAAAGGTTGCGGTAGTCGGTTCCGGCCCAGCAGGGTTGGCGTGTGCTGATCAACTCAACAAAGCCGGTCATGCCGTCACCGTTTACGAACGTGCGGATCGCATTGGCGGCTTGTTGATGTACGGCATTCCCAATATGAAGCTGGATAAGCAGGACATCGTGCAACGCCGCGTTGACCTGATGGCTGCCGAAGGCGTGAACTTCGTCACAGGCACGAATGTCGGCAAAGACGTTTCTGCTGAACAGTTGCGCAGCGATTTTGATGCGGTGGTCTTGTGTGCAGGTGCGACCCAACCACGTGATTTGCCGGTGGAAGGGCGTAACCTCAAGGGTGTGCATTTCGCGATGGATTTCCTCACCGCGAATACCAAAAGCTTGCTGGATTCGGGCTTAGCAGATGGTCACTACATTTCGGCACAAGGCTTGGATGTGATCGTTATCGGTGGCGGTGATACGGGCACGGATTGCGTGGGTACATCAGTACGCCACGGCTGCAAATCGGTTACGCAACTGGAAATTATGCCGCGTGCGCCGGATGCGCGTGCTGCTGACAACCCTTGGCCGGAATGGCCGCGTGTGCACAAAGTCGATTACGGTCAGGAAGAAGCAGCAGCGGTGTTTGGGCGCGATCCACGTGATTACCTGATTTCCACCAAGAAACTGGTTGGTGATGAAAACGGTCATGTGAAAGAAATTCATACCGTTGGCGTGCGCTGGGAACAAGGTGCTGGCGGACGTATGAATTTGATCGAAGTCGAAGGCACCGAAGAAGTATTGCCTGCGCAATTAGTGTTGCTGGCAATGGGCTTTACGGGGCCGGAAAAAACGCTGGTGGATGCGCTGACACTGGATACTGACCCTCGCGGCAATGTCAAAGCCGACTACGGTAAATACACGACCAATCTGCCGGGCGTGTTTGCGGCAGGCGATATGCGTCGTGGGCAAAGTCTGGTGGTGTGGGCAATTAATGAGGGTCGCGAAGCGGCACGGGAATGTGATCGGTTTTTGATGGGTAAAACTTACTTGCCGTAAGCTCGACGCCAACGTTTCACAGGACTAGGAAACGCCCCATCATTGGGGCGTTTTTATCAGTAATCGCGTAAAACCTCGTCCTTCAGGACGGGGATATAAGCGTCTTCGGCTACCTCTGATGAAGAGTCATCCATACCGTGGTTTTTTGC
>JBEUIR010000037.1:0-13027 GCA_040415395.1 Candidatus Thiothrix namsaraevi | reverse complement strand
AGTCTTAATCCCTTTTAAATCAGGGCGGCCTTCAGAAGGCTCGTGTCTAATCAGCCTTTTGAATCAATGGGTTACAGAGACCCTTAGCAGGAAATTCACTGTATAAAAAGTTGCCTTGGACAAAAAACCAACATGTCAGATTTTTAAACAAGCGACACGCCCCAATATTTGCGTGTTAATGGTATGATTTTACAATGATTTGGCTGCGAATGGAAGAATTATTCAGCAGAAAGTACGTTTTTAACGGGGGCAAAACTGCGCCGATGAATGGGCGTTGCTCCAAATTCCCGCAAAGCGGCTAAATGCGCCGCCGTGCCATAACCTTTATGCTTAGCAAAACCGTATTGCGGATACAACGCATCCAACGCCACCAACTCCGCATCCCGCGCCACTTTGGCAATGATCGACGCCGCACTGATTTCAGCCACCGTCGCATCACCACCGATAATGGCTTCCATCGTATAAGCCAGCTTCGGGCAATGGTTGCCATCAATCTTCACCAAATCGGGCTGGATATGCAGCCCTTCCAACGCGCGTTGCATCGCCAGAAACGTGGCTTGCAGGATATTGATCTCATCAATTTCCTCCACTTCCGCCCGCCCTAGGCTCCATGCCAACGCTTTCTCGCGGATTTCAACTGCCAGTTTCTCGCGACGTTTCTCAGTCAACTTTTTGGAATCGTTCAGCCCCACAATCGGGCGTTGCGGATCAAGGATAACGGCAGCGGCAACCACTGCCCCCGCCAATGGCCCACGTCCAACTTCATCGACACCTGCAATAAGAGGGCGTATGCCATACGCCCCTACATCCTTATCCACTATGCTTTCCTCAGTACAAATACCGAGGCAGGCGGGATATTGAAAAACACCGTGCTCACCCGCTGAATCTTGAAACCTTCGCGCTGCAAACGTTCAAACAAACGGATTTGCTTAATAAACGGGGTATAACTCATCTGCACAATGGTCGAGCCGCTATTGAGGGAATCGCGGAACTGTTCCACCAGCTTTTCGGAATAAAACATCCCCGTCACTGGCATACACGACACCATGATGCAATTTGCCAACCCTTCCTCACTTTCATCTATCGGCAGGGTAAAAAAGTCCTTTGCCAACAACGGGGTATCTGCCCCAAAACGCGCATGGAACTGGCGGACAAAATCAGGATGCTTCTCCACAAATGCAAAGGGAACAGGGGTTTGCATGAAATATTGCGCTACCACCCCACTGCCCGTGCCAATAAAAATACCGCGTGCATACTGGGAAAAATAACGCGCCGCGACCTCAAACATTTTCGCCCCAAATTTATCGCTGGAACTGATGACGGAGCCGGTGTGTTTGAGTTTGGTAAGGTAGACCATAGTGTACTGTCTCTAGGATTTTTTGGTCGGAAAATGGGTAAGAATAGCACGGGCGGCGCTGGCACTAGCGTTTTGTCGTAATTGCGCGTGCAATGCCTGAAAACGTTGCAAAATATACTGCTGGCGTTCGGCTGGCAGATTAAACAATTTTTCTATCGCCTGCACCAGATTCGCCGGTGTTACCTGTTCTTGCAACAATTCCGGCACCAGTTCCTCACCGGCAAGATTATTGGGCAAGGTCACAAACCGGACTTTGAGCAATTTGAACGTGCGAATCAGCCAAGCGGTCAGCGGGGCAACCCGATAAGCCGCCACCATTAAACGCCCGGCTAACATGCCTTCCAACACCGCCGTTCCCGACGCTAATAGAATGTGATCCGCCGCTTGCATCAAGGTACGGGATTGCCCGTTCAATACCGTGAGAATAAGTTCCGGGGCAATAGCTTGCCGAATCGCATCAAGTTCCTGCCGCAACCTAGGGGTTGCCGCTGGTGTCACCAAACGCAATTCAGGGTATTGTTGCTGCAATTGCAAGGCAGCTTTGAAAAAATCCGGGGCAAGGCGACGCACTTCACCCAAACGGCTGCCCGGCAAGACCGCCAGAATCGGTTTGGTCAGCGGTAAACCCAGTTGCTCACGGGCTATTGCCTTATCCGCATTAAAACTTACTTCATCCGCCAGCGGATGCCCGACGAATTCCGCCGGAATGCCATGCTCGCGATAAAAATCCACTTCAAAGGGAAATAAGGTCAACATTAAATCGAGATTACCACGCATCTTGCGCACCCGTTTGGCACGCCACGCCCAGACGGAGGGGCTGACATAATGCACCGTGGGAATGCCGAGTGCGTGTAACTTTTTGGCAATGGGTAGGTTTAAATCGGGCGCATCCACGCCAATGAATAAATCGGGTGGGTTTGCTTGCCAACGTTGCAGCAGTTGTTTGCGGATAGCCAATAATTCGGGCAAGCGCGGCAACACTTCCACCAGCCCCATGACCGAAAATTTTTCCAGCGGGAATAAACTGGTGCAACCCGCCGCCTGCATTTCACTGCCTGCAATCCCTTCAAACACCAGTTCAGGGCGAAGTTCGCGCAAGGCAAGGATCAGACGTGCTGCCAGCAAGTCACCTGACGCTTCCCCGGCAATGATGGCAATACGCTTCATGCGTTAACGAATCAGCCCCCGCTGGCTGTGATGGCAGAAGTCGAGTAACAAACGAATATCAGCATATTCACCGAAATCCACGTCAATTTTCGCGAGCGCTTCCTGCGTGGTCAGATTGTGGCGGTACAGAATGCGATGCGCCTCTTTAATGCGGTGAATCGCCTCGGTGCTATAACCCCGGCGTTTCAAGCCTTCCAGATTGATACTGCGCGGCTCAGCGGGTGTGCCAGTCACCATCGCATACGGTGGCACATCTTTCGCAATCGCCGACCCCATGCCGGTGAAAGCGTGTTCGCCAATGGTGCAAAACTGGTGAACCAAGGTAAAACCACCCAGAATTACCCAATCGCGAATGTCGACATGCCCCGCCAACGTCGCACTGTTAGCAAAAATCGTGTTATTGCCAATGATGCAATCGTGCGCAATGTGCACGTAAGCCATGATCCAATTATCATTACCGATCACGGTTTTGCCTTTATCCTGCACCGTACCACGATTCAGGGTGCAGCATTCGCGGATGACATTGCGATCACCGATGATTAATTCGGTTGGCTCTCCGTTGAATTTTTTATCCTGCGGAGCGGCGCCCACCGAGGCGAACTGGTAAATCTGGTTTTCCGCACCGATGCGCGTCGGGCCGTCAATCACCACGTGCGAACCAATGCGGCTGGCACGACCGATACACACATCGGCACCGATCACGCTATACGCCCCCACTTCTACGCCGTCAGCCAGTTGCGCCGACGGGTGCACAAGCGCCGTGGGGTGAATCAGACCACTCAAGCGGCAGTCTCTTTTTTCGCTGCACACATCAATTCAGCCGACACCGCCAGCTTGCCATCCACCCGTGCTTCCGCCTTGAATACCCACATAATGCCTTTACGCTTCACCAATTCAACGGTCATTACTAACTGATCACCGGGGACAACCGCTTGTTTAAAACGCGCGTTATCCACTGCCACCAATAGGTATAAGGTATCGGTTTGCGGCTCTTCACCCATTGTGCGAAACCCCAGCAAGCCGGTCGCCTGCGCCAAAGCTTCAATAATCAACACCCCCGGCATAATGGGCTGATGCGGAAAATGCCCGTTGACCCAAGGCTCATTGACAGTGACGTTTTTAATCGCGGTCAATGACTTGCCCACTTCGTATTCCACTACGCGATCGACCAACAAAAACGGGTAACGGTGGGGCAGGTAATTTCTGATTTGTTCAACGTTCATTGTACCCATAGCGGTTCAAGTACTCCCTTTATTTTGTAGAGCCGCCAGTTGTTTTTCTAACTCCTGTAAACGGCGTGCTAATTTATCCAACTGATTAAAGCGTACTGCATTTTTACGCCAAACCGCATTTTCCTCTATTGTCGTACCAGAAGAATATACCCCTGGTTTGGTAATCGAATGCGAAACCATGCTCGTCCCCGTTACCACAACGTTATCAGCAATACTCAAATGCCCCGCAATCGCACACATTCCCGCAATCTGGCAATGCTTGCCGATCTGCACACTGCCCGCCACAGCGGTACACGCCGCCATCGCCGTGTAATCGCCAATCTGGGTGTTATGCCCGATTTGAATCAGGTTATCGAGTTTAACCCCATTGCCAATCATGGTTGACCCCAGCGCCGCACGGTCAATCGTGGTATTCGCGCCGATTTCAACATCATCACCCACCACCACATTGCCAACCTGCGGAATCTTAAACCAGGTGCGCCGATCGGGTGCAAACCCAAAACCATCCGCACCCAACACCGCACCGGAATGGATAATGCAACGTTGCCCAATCTGGGTATCGGCATACAAGGTAACATTGGCGTGCAGCCAACTGCCATCGCCAATCTTGCACCCTGCGCCAATTACACAACCGGCTTCAATCACCACACCTTCACCCAATTGAACCCCAGCACTGATCACCGCACTAGGGTGAATCGCAGGCACGGGGCGCACCGCAGGGTAGAGCACGCCCACCGCTTGCGCATACGTAAGGTAAGGATTGGTGCTAATTAAACAATTACCGTCATAGGCTTGCGCCATATCCGGTGGCAAAATCAAAGCACTGGCTGGCGAGGTCTGCAAATAATGGCGGTATTTCGCGTCACGGATATAGCTAATATCACCCGCTTGCGCCTTGTCAATGGAAGCAACCGCATACACACGCAACTGTGCGTCACCTTGCAGGATACTACCCGTGTGCTCAGCTAATGCCTGTAGCGAAACTCCTTCTGGCATGGCAATCATTCCTGCTTACCGGGCGCGGGTGTTACTGCGGTTTGTGCCTGAAATTTTTGTTCCAAATGCTGCATAACGGTAGCCGTTATATCAATGCGGTCACTGGCGACAATATAATTGCTTTCACGTAACACGAGGTCAATTTTTTCCCGTTCACGCACCTCAACAATCGCCTGCACAATCTCCGCCTGCAAAGCATCAATCGCACGATCGCGGGCAATACGGACTTCTTCACGAAAGTCCTCCATCTCACGGGCGTAATTGCGTTGCAAGTCACGTAACTCGCGTTGGCGTTCCACTTTTTCAGCATCCGGCAAGACACCGGCTTGCAAACCCACCGCAAGATCGTCCTCTCGTTGCCGGATAACTTTCTTATCAGCATCCAGATTTTGCTCGCGCGACACGAAACTCAGCTTCAATTTCGCATCCGCTGCTTTAGACTGCGGCGCATTCGCCAATAACTTGGCAACATCCACAATCGCAATACGCACCGGGCGTTGCGCTACCTCATCGGCAACAACCGCGTGCTGCCCCATTAAGAGCAACAGCCCACAAATGCATAATGCGCTTAACTTCAACATGGCTTAGAACGATGCCCCGATACTGAATTGTACTTTCTGCTCTTTATCGCCTTCTTCTGCATTCAACGGCTGCGCATAACTAACCTCTAACGGGCCGATCGGTGACAACCATACTGCGCCAACACCCGCAGAATAGCGTAACTCACCCGACTCAAAATCACCCGAATCATTAAACACGTTACCGCCATCAACGAAGGCACTCATTTTCAACCCTTTGACATCTTCTGCCAATGGCACAGGGAACTGGACTTCAGCCGTCGCTGTCACCATCAAATCGCCGCCTGTCGGGTCGTCTTTTTCATCACGCGGCCCTAATGTGCTTTGGTCGAAACCCCGCACACTGTTGATACCGCCTGCGTAATACTTATCAAAGAATGGCAGGTTATCCAGATCCCCACCGGTATTGCTGGTGCCGACTTTACCTTTCACCGCAAAGGTTACGTTATCGGTCAGCGGCTTATACGCTGCCCCATCATAGCTTAATTTCTGGTATTGCAAGTCACTGCCCGGTGCTGCCGCTTGCAAGGAAACCCGGTGACGCTGACCTTCGCTTGGGAACACTGTCCGGTTACGGGTATCGTGCACATAGCTAACCGTCACCGGTATCTGATTGTATTCATCGCCATTCGTCGCCACGAAATCTTTAATCCGTTGTGCCGGTTCAGTACCCAACACAATTTCGCGTTTTTCCGCACCGAGACTGGCATACACGGAATCATGTTCACTAATGGGCACAGTGTAATTGACGCTACCACCGTAACGGTTAGACGCATAGCTGGCAATATCTTCCGCCTCGGCATCGTATTCTTTGTAATAACCGCTGAAACCACGGCTAATACCATCGGGTGTATGGTAAGGATCGGTATAACCAACGCTGTAATTTTTGTTGACCTTGCTGTTATCAACGTTCAAATCCAGCTTTTTACCGGTCCCCATGAAATTATCTTGGTTGAGGTTGACGTTAAATAACACACCCTGCGATTGTGAGTAACCCGCGCCTACCCGGAACTGGTTAGAAGAGCGTTCACTGATGGTGACAATCAAATCCACCTGATCTTCAGTGCCCGCCACAGGTTCCACTTCAATCTTAGCTTCTTCGACGTAAGGTAGACGTTGCAAACGGGTTTTGGAACGCTCTACCTGCTCTTTCGAGAACCATGAGCTTTCTACCTGACGTAACTCACGACGGTATACTTCATCCTTGGTACGGTTATTACCGCGAATGTCGATACGGCGGACATAGGTGCGTTTACCCTGATCAACTGACAGCAAGATACCGACCTGCTTGTTGGTTTCATCAAAATCCGGGGTTGCTGCCACTTTGGTGAAGGCATAGCCTTGCGCACCAAGCTGATTGGAGAGATTTTTACGGGTCTCCTCCAGCGCTTTTTGCGAAAACACTTCGCCTTTGCGTAACTTAACCGACTTAGCCAATTGTTCTTTGGATAAGCCGGGATTCCCCGCCACGCTTACCTCACCGATACGGTACTGGTCGCCCTCGTTAACGCTGACATTCAGGAAAATATTCTTCTTATCGGGCGACATCGACACATCAGCCGAGGTAATTTCAAAATTGATATAACCACGGTCACGGTAAAAACTGTTCAGGGCATCCAAATCCGCCATCAGCTTTTCTTTGGAATATTTATCGCTATCGCTCAAAAACGGAATCGAAAATGCCCCGCGTGGCCCGGATTCCAGTTGTTTCAACAATACCGATTCCGGGAAAGCTTTATTACCGATAATTTTGACTTTCTGAATGCGGGCAACATTGCCTTCCTTGATATTGATATTGACCGCTACCCGATTGCGCGGCAAAGCCTCAATCGTGGTATTAATATCAACACCGTAGTGTCCCATGCCTTGATACTGCTCAGCCAATTCGCGCTGGATGGTCGCCAAGGCGGCTTTATCAAGGGTATCACCCTTGCTGATATTGCGCAGTTTCAAGACTTGCATCAATTTGTCGGTGGGAATCTTGCGGTTGCCTTTAATGGTCAATTCACCAATGGCGGGGCGTTCCACCACCGTTACCACCAACACATCACCGCGCCGACCAAGCTGCACATCTTCAAACAACCCTGTCTGAAATAAAGAACGGATTGCTTCAGCCGATTGCGCATCATTAAACTGTTCACCGACTTGCGCAGGTAAGTAATTCAATACGGTACCCGCAGCAATACGCTCCAAACCGTTTACTTCAATGTCGCGGACTACAAAGGCAGCCGCCCAAGCAGCTTGAGAAACTGCCAATAAACAGCTCACAGCCGAAATTACAAGAGTGTGTTTTTTCATAATTAATTTAATAACCGTGTAACGTCATTATACAAGGCAAGCACCATCAGTCCGCCAATGATTGCCATTCCCACCCGAAAACCGACGGCTTCCGTTTCTGCCGACACCGGGCTACCTTTGATCCATTCAATCAGGTAATAGAGTAAATGCCCACCATCCAACATCGGAATAGGCAACAAATTCAATACCCCAAGGCTAACACTTACAATCGCAAGAAACCCCAGGTAAACCGTAAAACCAATGGAAGCAGTAACACCGGCATATTGCGCGATAGTCACCGGCCCGCTGACATTCTTCAAAGACACATCCCCGGTCAGCATCCGTCCCATCAATTTTAAGGTCACGACTGACATCTGCCAGGTTTTCTGCATTCCACGCCACAGGGATTCGACAACACCATACGATTGAGTGAAATAAACTTGCTCGCGCAAACTCGCAGGCGGCACGGCTAATTGCGCCCCAATGGTAGCCGTCTCCACGCCACTCGCCGGATTAATACGCGGGGTAACAGTCAAGGTTTGCGGATTGCCATTACGTTCAACCGTTAAGACCACGGGTTGATCGGCGTGTTGCTGAACATGCTCAATGAAAGCACGCCTACCGGTTGGCTTCAGGTCATCAATTTGCAGAATCTTATCCTGTGCTTGCAAACCTGCCTGCGCCGCCGGTGTATCCGGTAAAACCGCAGCAACCACCACATCGTAAGGCGGCAACCAGGGATTCAAACCCAGCTTATCCAACGCGCCCGCCTCCTCATCAAACATCGCCACCTTACTCAAATCCAGTTGGCGTTGCAGGGCTGAACCATCCGTTGTTTTCACACTGAACAACAACTGCGGGGATTTCAGATACTCATCAATCAGCAACATGCGCATGTCTTCCCACGAAGCCGTCGCAATGCCGTTAATGGCGGTCACTTCTTCGCCGGGCTGGAAGCCTGCCGTCGCCATCGGGGAATCTTTCACCACATCGACATACGGGCGCATCGCATCCTGACCGATCATATTCACCATTGCATAAATCAGGATAGCCAACAAGAAGTTAGCCACCGGCCCTGCCACTACAATCGCCGCCCGCTTCCACAATGCCTGACGGTTAAATGCTCGTGGCAAATCCTTTTCAGGGATTGCACAACCCTCTTCGCATTCGCGCTCATCCAGCATTTTGACGTAGCCACCGAATGGCAAGGCAGCAACCACGTATTCAATCTGATCAGCATCGTTAGAGACGCGCCGCCACAGCGGTTTACCAAAACCGACCGAAAAACGCAGGACTTTGACGCCCAATTTACGGGCGACCCAGAAATGTCCGAATTCGTGTACTGTTACCAATATACCAATCGCGACAAGGAATGCAGGAATTATGATTAACAAGTTCATGATTTAATGTATTTTCTTGTTTTTTATCCAAGATAGTGAACGCACACGGCTTTCCTCATCCTGAATAAGTATCTCTTCGAGGTTCATCGGCGTGCCAGTGGATGCCGTAAGCATCACATCCCTTACCAGCACCGGAATATCGGTAAAACCGATTTCGCGCCCCAGAAAGGCTTTCACTGCCACTTCATTCGCCGCATTCAACGCAATCGTGGCATAGCCACCGCGCCCGTGGGCATCATAAGCCAGTTGCAAGCACGGAAAACGTTCCCTGTCAGGCTGTTCAAAATCCAATCTTGCGGTAGCAAACAAATCCAACGGTGCTACCCCTGACGCTAAGCGCTCAGGCCATCCCAAAGCATACGCAATCGGGGTACGCATATCCGGGTTGCCCAATTGCGCCAACACCGAACCATCATTATAGGACACCATCGAATGAATAGTGCTTTGTGGGTGTACCACCACTTCCACCCGCTCGGCAGGCAGACCAAATAACCAGCAAGCCTCAATCACTTCCAGCCCCTTATTCATCAAGGTAGCCGAATCGACCGAAATCTTTTGCCCCATCGACCAGTTCGGGTGCGCAACGGCCTGTTCCGGGGTAATCGCCTGCAAATCACGCGCCGACCAAGTACGGAATGGTCCACCCGAAGCCGTCAATAAAATCTTTTCTACGCCATTCTTACCATCAGTCGGTAGACACTGAAACACCGCATTGTGTTCACTATCAATCGGTAACAATTCCGCGCCATGCTCACGCACCGCATCAATGAACAATTGCCCCGACATTACCAGCGCTTCTTTATTCGCCAACATCACCCGCTTACCGGCTCGCGCTGCCGCCAAGGTTGGCACCAAACCTGCCGCACCGACAATCGCCGCCATCACGTAATCGGTATCAGGGCTGCTGGCAACCGCATCCAAGGCTTCCGCCCCCGCCAATACCACCACCTCACTGCCCACCGCTTGCAAACGTTGTTCCAGCAAACCGGCTGCTAACGGATCGACCATCACCGCATAACGCGGTTGAAAGCGCACGCACTGTTCAAATAACTTATCCACGTTACTGTTAGCGGTCAGCGCAAACACATGAAAGCGTTCCGGGTGACGCGCCAGCACATCCAAGGTACTGACCCCGATGCTGCCACTGGCCCCCAAAATCGTAATGCCCTTAGATGCCACGCGAAATCCCCAGCCACAATAAACCAAGTGTGAATAACGGCGCTGCCGCTAACAGGCTATCAATACGGTCAAGAATTCCGCCGTGTCCCGGTAAAATGTTCCCGCTATCTTTCACCCCAGCTTCGCGCTTCAGCAAACTTTCAAACAAATCACCTGCCACCGACATCAGCACCACAAACATGGAGAGCACCATGAAAATAACCGTTTTACCCTCAGGAATATCCAGCCAAAAACCGGCTAACCCTGCCCAAATAGCGGTGACAATAACAGCCCCTGACACGCCCTCTTTGGTTTTAGCGGGGCTTAAATCGGGCGCCAACTTATTTCTACCTAGCTTACGTCCGGTGAAATATGCCGCTGTATCTGCCAAGGCAATCAAGGTAATCAAATAAATAACGTAGGTATAATGCATCACATGCAAATGCATCAACGCATACCAAGCGGGCAACAACACCAAAATGCCCGATAAACGCATCGCCAGCGCGTGTTTCTTATAAAACCCCGCATTGCGTGGATAGACTTTCAACGCCACCAGAACCAGCAGCCACACCGGAATGCTCACCGCCAACACCCAAACGGGATCAGGACGAATAAACACCAAAGGAATCGAAGCAGTCAAAATCATCATTGCGCCAGCCATACGCTTTTCGGGCAGATAACAACCGGTCAGCCCTGCCCATTCCCAAGCACCTAAGCCAACGATGAACATCAATGAAAACAAGCCAAACAACTCGATTGGCAGGAACACGATACCGGCAAATACCAATGAAATCAGCACCAATCCCGTAATCATCCGTTGTTTAAACATGTTTTCCTCCCGATACCTGTTCGCCTGTCATACCGAAACGCCGTTGCCGACACGCAAAATCCGCAAAGGCATCACGCAAGCATTGCTCGTCAAATTCCGGCCATAATACATCCGTGAAATACAATTCCGCGTATGCCAATTGCCACATCAGGAAATTACTGATGCGTTTTTCCCCACCTGTACGAATAAATAAATCGGGTTCAGGCACGCCATTAGTAGACAACAAACCACCAAACGTTGCCTCATCCAACGTCACTGCGTCCAACTCAGCGGCAGCAATACGGCTGGCAACAGTGCGCACTGCCTGCAAAATGTCCCAGCGCCCACCGTAATTCGCCGCAATCAGCAAACGCATTCCGGTACAACTGGCGGTCATTGCCTCCACTTGCTGAATTTTTTCCTGCAAACTAACAGAAAACCCACTGCGGTCGCCAATAAAACGCATTTTGACATTATGCCGAAACAAGGCAGCCGATTCACGCTCCAGCGCGGACATGAACAATGACATCAGACCGCTGACTTCCTCTTCGGGCCTACGCCAATTTTCACTGCTGAACGCGAACAGTGTCAGGCATTCCACCCCGGCACTGCTGCAACCACGGATAACTTTGCGAGCCGCTTCGACACCCCGGTGATGCCCCATCAAACGGGGGAGGTAGCGTGATTTCGCCCAGCGCCCGTTGCCATCCATTACAATAGCAACATGGCGGGGAACCGCATCTTTTGGCGTTGTATTTGTCATTAAGGCCCCGTGCCAACGCCACCCGGTGACAGGTGGCAACTGTTGTCAAACTTCCATCAGTTCTTTTTCTTTCTTTTCCAGCACTGTTTCCACCTCTTTGATGAACTGGTCAGTCAGTTTCTGGATGTCATCCGCTGCGCGGCGTTCCTCGTCTTCGGAAATCTCTTTTTCCTTAAGCAGTGCCTTGAAATCAGAATTCGCATCACGGCGAATATTGCGGATAGCAACCCGTGCACCTTCCGCCTCTGCCTTAACCACTTTCACCAGATCACGGCGACGCTCTTCGGTTAACGCGGGTAACGGCACGCGGATTGCGTTGCCGTCATTCGCAGGATTCAAGCCAAGGTTAGACGTTAGAATGGCTTTCTCGATCTTCGCAGCCATTTGCTTTTCCCACGGCACAACTTTCAAAGTACGCGCATCTTCGGTACTCACATTCGCCACTTGGCTAAGGGGAACGTCCGAGCCGTAGTAATCGACCGTCACCTGATCCAATAAACTGGGGTGCGCCCGACCGGTACGAATCTTTGTCAAATCATTGCGTAGCGCGTCGATACTTTTGTGCATCCGCTGCTCTGCATCTTTTTTAATGTCTGCAATCATTACCTTAAACCTCAACCAAAGTTCCAACATTCTCGCCACAAACAATGGCAGCAAGCGCCCCCGGTGCGAACATATCAAACACACCGAGGGTCAGTTTATTGTCACGGCACATTACCATTGCCGTTAAGTCCATCACGCCCAATTGGCGTTGGATTGCGTCCTCGAAGGATAACCGATCAAAGCGTTTAGCCGCAGGATTTTTTTTCGGGTCAGCATCATAGATGCCATCCACTTTAGTCGCCTTCAGCAGCAAGTCACATTGTAATTCAACCCCGCGCAAGCTGGCAGCCGTATCCGTCGTAAAAAACGGGTTGCCACTGCCTGCTGCGCAAATAACGATGTCGCCCTGCTCCAAATAACGGCGGGCTTGATGGGCGGAATAACGCTCGCCCACCTGATCAATGCCCAAAGCTGTCAACACGCGGCAATTAGCACCAAGCTTTTCAAGCGCGTCTTGCATCGCAAGGGAATTCATCACAGTTGCCAACATACCCATCTGGTCGCCACGCACCCGATCCATGCCTTTTTCTGCCAAACCAGCGCCACGGAACAAATTACCGCCACCAATAACAATGGCGACTTGTACGCCTGAACGTTGCACAGCAAGGGCTTCACTTGCCACACGGTAAAGGATGTCGGGGTCAATGCCGGAATCTTGGTTGCCTAGTAAGGCTTCACCACTGAGTTT
>JBEUIR010000036.1:11313-13088 GCA_040415395.1 Candidatus Thiothrix namsaraevi | reverse complement strand
ACCCAAATCACCGCGTTAATTTCGGTGAGTTTCGGTTTTTCCTCAAACGTTTCGATTTCAATCGCGGTGGAATAGGGCATTTCCTGATACAAATACGTCATCAGTTGTTCGCGGATCAGCTCGCCACAAATGAAGCGGGTCGATTGATCGGTCACATCGTCTTCGGCGTAGACCCAATCCTGTTGTGGCATGACTTTCGCCAGTGCGGCTTTAAGCTGTGGCACATTCATGCCTTTGGTGGCGGAAAGCGGGAACACTTCCTTGAACGGGTATTTCTTCAATACCTCCGGCAACCAGGTCAGCAGGCGTTCTTTTTTCTCCAAACGATCGACTTTGTTGGCAACCAGAAACACCGGGCAAGTGACATGCCCTAGGCGTTGCAATACCAAATCGTCTTCATCCTGCCATTTCAGCACTTCCACAATCATTACCACCGCATCCACGCCTTCCAATGCGGCAACAGCTTCGAGGTTAATGGTTTTATTCAGTAAGCTCTTGGAAGTACGGTGAATCCCCGGCGTATCCACGAAAATTATCTGATAATCGTCTTCGGTCAAAATACCGCGAATGCTGTGGCGCGTGGTTTGCGGCTTATTCGCCGTCGCGGATACTTTGAAGCCAATCAACAAGTTCATCAGCGTGGATTTGCCCACATTCGGGCGACCAACAATGGCGACATGGCCGCAACGTTGGGTGGAAGGAGTAGCGTCTGTCATTTGGCTGTTACCTGTTGAAAAGCAAGCCCGGCGGCTTCCTGCTCTGCCTTGCGGCGGCTACCGGACGTGCCGGTGGTACGGATATTGAGTTTGGGGATAACGCATTCTGCCGTGAAGGTTTGTTTGTGTGCTTCGCCCTGTGTATCAATCAGGTTATAATCAGGCAAGTCATGCCCACGTGATTGCAGGAATTCTTGCAAGCGGCTTTTCGGGTCTTTGAGCGTGTCTTCGGCAGGCAAATTATCCAGTCGGTCGCCGTAAGCGGTTAGCACAAACTTTTTGGCGGCCTCCATGCCCTGCTCCAAATAAATGCAGCCGACAATCGCTTCAAACGCATCCGCAATAATGGATTTACGTCGGAAACCACCGCTTTTCAGTTCGCCCGACCCTAAACGCAAAAAATCACCGATAGCCAGATCCACCGCAATCCCCGCGAGGGCATTTTCATTCACCAATGACGCACGCAAGCGGCTCAAATAGCCTTCGCTGGCGCGTGGCATCCGCTGATAAAGCTCCGTGGTGATAATTAGCCCAAGCACGCTATCACCAAGGAACTCCATGCGCTCGTTATGCTTCCCTTCCGCACTGCGGTGGGTGATGGCGCGAACAAACGTGTCCGTCGCCATCAATTCGCTACCCAGTAGCTTGGTCAATTTGTTCAAGTATCGTCAGCCGCTCCTAGCTCTTTGGAATATTCAAACGTCAGCAAAAAATCAATGTTAGCCACCCACGGCTTACGTACTTCGTAGTATATCTCAAGTGCTTTGGTATTGTTCTTGCCTTCCACAGGTTCCACTTTGAAATCGCTGGACGATAAGGAGTTCAAACTGTTCACATTCATATAATCATCGACTTTACGCCGGATTTGCTGAAGCGAACTCTTGCTCGAAGACTCCTGCGCCACCCGATCCACTAACGAACGCACTGCGTAAAACTCCATATACAACGGCGCAATTTTCACGCCCGTAATAAATGCAAAAATCACCAAGCCCGCACCCGCGACCCATGTCAAAAATGTTGCACCTTTTTGTTTGCGCATACTACTTACCTTTATTGTTA
>JBEUIR010000036.1:0-11213 GCA_040415395.1 Candidatus Thiothrix namsaraevi | reverse complement strand
CCTAATTCATACCATTGCCAATCCGCGAGAAGTTAAAGCCATTACCACCCCAGTTCATGTGCATCCACACCAACGTCGCTTTACCTACAATGTTAGCCTCAGGGACAAAACCCCACATGCGACCATCATTGCTGTTATCACGGTTGTCACCCATCATCAAATAATGACCGGGGGGAATGGTCTGTGAACCCGTGGGGCCAACACGACCAGGCGTTACCAATATATCATGCTCCACACCCAGCAAATCTTCTTTCAGATGAATTGACGGTGGGGTTCTTTGATCCGGGCGCAAATACTCACCCTGTAAGGAACGGTTTAACTCTACCCCGTTCACAATCAAGGTTTTATCCTTCCAACTGACCACATCGCCCGGCACACCCACCAAACGCTTAATGTAATCAATCGAAGGATCATCAGGATAGCGAAACACCACCACGTCACCGCGCTGTGGTTCGCCCACGTCCAAAATTTTGGTATGCCATACCGGCAAACGCAAACCATACGCAAACTTGTTCACCAGAATAAAGTCGCCAATCTCCAGGGTCGGCAACATGGATCCCGAAGGAATCCGAAACGGTTCCGCCACAAACGAGCGCAACAACAAAACTGCCAGCAATACCGGAAAAAACGAACGCGCGTATTCCAATAATACCGGCTCATGCTCAGCGGTTGTTTTCTTGGCGAACAGCGCATACAACAACCAAACGATGCCGGTCACAGCCGTCGCAGTGACTAACCAAAACTCCAGATCAAAATCCATGTCTTGTCCTTATCAATGTTTATTTATCGCTGACTCTCAAGACGGCGAGGAACGCTTCTTGCGGAATTTCCACACTACCGACCTGCTTCATGCGCTTTTTGCCTTCTTTTTGCTTTTCCAGCAATTTGCGCTTACGGCTCACGTCACCACCGTAACATTTCGCGGTCACGTCTTTACGCATCGCTTTGACGGTGCTGCGGGCAATAATATTGCTGCCAATCGCCGCCTGAATCGCCACTTCGTACATCTGGCGCGGAATCAGGTCTTTCATCTTTTCCACCAACATGCGCCCGCGTGACTGCGCAAAATCACGGTGAATCATCAACGCCAAAGCATCGACTTTTTCACCATTTACCAGCACATCAACGCGCACCATCGGTGCTGGCTCGAAACGATCCATCGCGTAATCGAACGAGGCATAACCACGGCTGCACGATTTCAGGCGGTCAAAAAAGTCCATCACCACTTCGGCTAACGGCAATTCAAAGGTCAGCGATACTTGTGCGCCCATGTATTGCATGTTTTTCTGCATCCCGCGCTTTTCCATGCACAGGGTAATCACGTTGCCCACGTACTCTTGCGGCACGAGAATCGTCCCCACAATGATCGGCTCACGGATTTCCGCCAATTTATTAATCGGTGGCAACTCAGACGGGCTGTGGATGAACTTTTTCTCACCACTAGTCAGCACGACTTCGTAAATAACCGTGGGCGCGGTGGAAATCAAATCGAGGTTGTATTCACGCTCCAAGCGCTCTTGCACAATTTCCATGTGCAACATCCCCAAGAAGCCGCAACGGAAACCAAAGCCCAAAGCTTGCGAGGTTTCTGGCTCATAGAATAGCGCGGAATCGTTTAATTTTAGCTTGGAAAGCGCGTCACGTAAGTTTTCGTATTGATCCGATTCAATCGGGAACAAACCAGCGAAAACACGCGGCTGAATTTCCTTAAAGCCTTGCAACGGAACACTGGCGGGACGTTGCGCATCGGTCAGCGTGTCGCCCACTTTTGCGACTGCGATTTCCTTGATGCCAGAAATCATGAAACCCACTTCACCCGCCCGCAATACGTCCAAATCTTTCATTTTCGGGGTATACACACCGACACGTTCGACTTGGAAATCACGTCCGCTGGACATAAAGCGGATTTTCATTTTTTTGCGGATTTCGCCATCAATCACCCGCACCAACACCACTACGCCGAGGTAGTTGTCGAACCACGAGTCAATGATCAAGGCTTTTAGCGGCGCATCGGGGTCGCCTACGGGTGGCGGAATGCGTTGCACCAACTGTTCGAGCAGGTCTTCAATACCGATCCCGCTCTTAGCACTGACGTGGATCGCTTCGGATGCGTCAATGCCGATAATATCTTCGATTTCTTGGCACACACGGTCAGGATCAGCCGCAGGCAAGTCAATTTTATTGAGGACAGGCACCACTTCCAGATTCAAGTCAATCGCGGTGTAGCAGTTGGCAACACTTTGCGCTTCCACGCCCTGCGAGGCATCCACCACCAGCAATGCGCCATCGCAAGCGGACAACGAGCGTGAAACTTCATAAGAAAAGTCCACGTGCCCCGGCGTGTCGATAAAGTTTAAATGGTAGGTTTCGCCATTACGCGCTTTGTAATCCAATGAAACGCTTTGTGCCTTGATGGTAATGCCGCGCTCACGCTCCAGATCCATCGAATCCAGTACTTGCGCTTCCATTTCCCGCTGTTCCAAACCGCCGCAATATTGGATAAAACGGTCAGATAATGTCGATTTACCGTGGTCAATATGCGCAATGATCGAAAAGTTGCGGATATTCTTGTTCGCCTCACCCATGCTGTAATGCTTGCCTCAAAATCGCTTCATCGAAGAAATGCCGGAATAAAATCCGCTCTCCCCATGCCACTACTGGGACATCCGCATTAAAACGCACTGTTAATTCTGCATCCGCGTCGATGTCTACCAGCCCGAAGGTGAATTCCAGTTCATCTTGGAACTCACACAAAAGGGCTATCATCTCGTCACAGAGATGACAGCCCACGCGATAATACACGGTCAGATGGGTTTTTGCTTCACTCTCTTGCATTTGCCTCGATCTTCATTGCCAGAAAACGTGCCGAATTGTCACGTTGTACCAGCACCGCGACCGTTTTGCCAGCTTCCAGCGCCGCAGCAATGGTTTTGAATTCGGCAGCGGACGTCAGCGGTTTACCATCGAGTTGCGCAATAATATCGCCTTCAGCAATACCGGTGCGGCGGGCGGGTTCACCCATCACAGCCTCGACCATAACGCCAGCCTCCGTGTCGATCACTTGCATTCCCAAAGTACCTGCCATCGGGGCTGGCTGTTGTTCCAAGGCGGTTTCAAGCGGTTTATGGGCTTCCTGAGGTTGTTCACTCACGGTCAGGGTCACGGTTTCACGTTTGCCTTGGCGCAAAATTTCCACGGCAACAGCCTCACCGATGGGAATATTTCCCACCAGCGGCGGCAATGCACCTGCATTAGCAACCGGCTTACCCGCAAATGCGAGGATGACATCCCCCTGATTCAATACCCGTGCGGCAGGTCCGGTCATCATGACTTGTGCCACCAACGCCCCTTCGGGTTTAACCATATCGAAGGATTCTGCCAAATCGGCACTGATATCCTGCACATAAACACCGATCCAACCACGCGATACCACACCGTTGCTCTTCAACTGCTCAATGACCCCTTGAGCAACATCCATTGGAATCGCAAAGGAAACCCCCATAAAACCACCGGATTGGCTGTAAATCTGCGAGTTAATGCCCACGACTTCGCCCGCCAGATTGAATAACGGGCCACCAGAGTTACCGGGGTTAATCGCCACATCGGTTTGGATAAACGGCACGTAATTATCGTTGGGTAAACTTCGCCCCTTCGCACTCACAATTCCCGCCGTGGCACTGTGATCAAAACCAAACGGGGAGCCAATCGCCAACACCCATTCACCGACTTCGAGTGTTTCTGACTTGCCCATCCGTAACACCGGTAAATCGGTTGCTGCGACTTTCAGCAAGGCAATATCGGTACGCTCATCACTGCCGACTAATTGTGCGGCTAACTCACGCCCGTCACTGAGCTTGATCGTGATAGCATCCGCGTCTTTGACCACGTGATGATTGGTGACAATGTAACCATCTTGCGAATAAATAAACCCAGAACCACGCGAATCACTGTCAAAATCGAAAGGCTGCCCACCACCGCCGCCACGCTCGAAAAAGCGTTTCATTAGCTCATCAAACAACTCGTCTGTTTCTGGCGAACGTAATTCATCCGGCAACATTTTTTGCGGGGAAATGCTTTGTTTGGTACTGATATTAACAACGGCGGGGCTATTTTGCTTCACCAGCCCGGTGAATTGTGGCAAATCACGGGCAAGCGCCATTCCGGCTGACGCCACCACACAGGCGAGCAACGCCCCCCGTAACCAGGGCATCAACACGGAATGACACTCCCAAAACAGTCAGGTTTACGCAAGCGGCGTAACACCGTTAAGCAGTGGCTGCCCGACAACGCGCAGAATCACCGGCTGGAAATCAGCAGACTGGAAAGAACGCGCTGCCACCCGATTGGCAAGCCGTAACCCACCCAATAAACCCGCCAGACCGCTGAAAATTGTCGCCCATTCACTGGTGATCCCAATAAAAGCCAACAATTCACGCCCCAGCAATGCCATAAGAATTAAGCCGACCAAGGGTAACATATAAGTTAATAGCGAATAAGCCAACAAAGCTTCACCTTGCACCCCGACCACGACGGTATCACCCGGTCGTGCATAGGAAGGGTTCAACACCCGCATTTTCTGCGGTTCCTTATTCAGAAACCCGAAGGGAGAACTTGTCGAACACGTGGATTTTGTGGCACAACCACTACATCCACCCGCTTTTTGTTGCGGAAGAATCCATGCATAACCCGAATCGACACTGACCACTACTGCTGTTTGCTCAATCATACGCTGCGCCCTCTGTTCTACTACTTTTTCGCCATTATAAGCAGTAGAACTTGACGCAAACTTAATCATGCTGACCTTGGGTTCAACGGGCATATTGCAAGTTTTCACTGATACGTTGCAGGGTAAGCGCCGGAACCTCACCCACTAAAGTGACTTGATGCTGCGCCACCTCAGTTGCATAGATATTCATCGCACCGGAAGAGAGACCAATGCTATCCAACATACTGGGTGCGCCCGGCGGAGCAATGAAAACCGACACCGAAGTCATCCCATCCGACAAAATAATTTGCCGTATCGGGGGCTGACCATTAATGCCTTCCTGCTGCAAATCTTGCACTTGCTGGAAACCTGCCGGTAATGAAGTAAATATCCAATCGGTAGCTGGCGGCATGGCGGCTGACATTGCTGGATTCGCAGGCGATAACTGAATTGTCGCCTGCGTTGGTACAGTAATATCCAACGTGGTGAACATCAATTGTTCAACAGTACGATGCGAACGATCCACCAATGAATATTTCAACAACATGCCAGTTTCTGGCTCAATGCAATAACGCTGCAAGTAACGCATTTTGTCACGTGGACGCGCCACAATGATCTGGCAACTGCGGTTGGCAACCAATTCCTGCCCACCTAAATCCAACGCATAAACGGCCTCCATCTGTGGCTGGACTTGCTGGAACTTTGCCAGTGAAAAACTTTCCGCATCCGCGTCACTGGCACTTGCGCCTTGGGCCAAACGCACCACACTTTCCTTTTCCGCACCATTTTCCACCGTATGGCTAATCTGGTAATTGGAAAGCTCATTACCCTGTGAATACACCAAGGTTCCGGTGTAATCCAAGGTATGGACAGCGTTGCGCATTTTTGCCAGCAAATCCCCCGCCTCATTCGCCAAGCTGGGGGTAGACCACGCCAATACCCCCGCCAAAACTGCGATGGAAACCGTGTGCTTAATCGTTAGCATAAGAAGCCGCCCGAATAGATGGTGCAATCACCGTGGTTGACGCATATTTCACATGCTTCTCCACGTACTGTTTCAAAATGTCACGGGTTTGTGGATCAACCCGCCCGACTTGCTGAATGCGCGTATCCGCATCCGCCACCATCGTGGGTGTTGTTGCCGCCACACTCACGGGTACACTAGCGGGTAACGCTGCTGCCATTGAGGCATCCGAAGTTACAGGCTGATTGAAAAACAACAAGCCACCCACCGCAACGGCTGCCACAGTTGCCGCCATTCCCATGCCAAACCAACGGTACGCCTGTACGCGGCTAGTCGTTACCGTGACGTTAGCACGAGCAGGCATTGGCACGACGTTATCTTGCGCATAAACCGGCTCATCCGCCAATTCCTCTTGAATGCGGGACAACAAGGAAACACCCTGCCCCATCGGTTGCCCTTTGTTGGCACGCATGGTCTCGCCGATAAAGGCGTAGCGTGACAAGGTTTGCCCTAATGCGTCGTCTTTTTTCAGCTCATCAAGCAAACGACGCCGCTCGAATTCACCGCTCTCGTCGTCGAGAAACGCCGACAAGAATTCTTCTTTACTGGTATTCATAGTTTCACCTGCACCTGAGACACTACTCTCGGGGGTTTTAGCCAAGTAAGGGTCTCAATACTTTATCAATCGACTCACGCGCCCGGAAAATCCGTGAGCGTACAGTACCTATTGGACAGTCCATTGTCTCTGCAATTTCTTCATAGCTCATGCCTTCCAGCTCCCGCAGCATGATCGCAGTACGCAAATCTTCCGGCAAATCATCAATGGCTTTTGACACGGTGGCCTGAATCTCTGCGGTCAGCAACTCGCGTTCGGGAGTAGCATATTCCTTTAGAGCCGAGTCACCCTCAAATTGTTCCGCTTCATGTGCATCAATATCGTTATCCGGCAAACGCCGGTTCTGAGAAACCAGATAATTTTTGGCACTATTAATCGCGATGCGATACAGCCATGTATAAAAAGCGCTCTCACCACGAAAATTTTTCAGCCCTTTATAGGCTTTGATGAAAGCTTCCTGCGCGACATCCTGAGCGGTATCGTGGTCATGAACATAGCGCAACACAAGGCTGATAACCTTGTGCTGGTATTTCAACACCAACACGTCAAATGATCTTTTATCCCCCGACTGGACACGTTGCACCAGTTCGAGATCGGTTAGGCTCATGCCCATCAGGGCCTTACTCCTTGGTTATTATCTCACTAAGACTATATGCTACATGCCACACAGCAAGATTAGAATAGTAAAACTTGATGAATTCCACACAGGAATAAGCGAGACAAATATGTATGATGTATTAATCATCGGTAGCGGCGCGGCGGGCTTGACCCTAGCACTCAGTTTGCCCAGCGATTGTAAGGTTGCGGTATTGAGCAAAGATGTGCTCACCGAAGGCAGCACCGTCTACGCCCAAGGCGGCATTTCAGCGGTGTTGGATGCCACGGATAGCGTCGATTCGCACATTGAAGACACCCTCAACGCAGGTGCAGGCTTATGCGACGAAGCGGCGGTGCGTTTTACCGTGGAAAATGGCGCAAGCTCGATCAAATGGCTGTTGGATGCGGGCGTACCCTTCACCCGCGAAGACAACGATACTGAGCGCTTACACCTAACCCGCGAAGGCGGACATAGCCATCGTCGCATTGCCCACGCCGCCGATGCCAGTGGCGCGGCAATCGAACACACCCTCGTGGGGCAAGTACGCCAGCGCGGCAATGTCACGTTATTGGAACACCACATTGCGGTCGATTTAATTACCTCGCGTAAATTAGCGCATCGCAGCAATCGCTGCATCGGCGCGTATGTCCTCAATCGCAAAGCCAAGCGCATTCAAACCTTACAAGCCCGTTTCACCGTGTTGGCAACAGGCGGCGCAAGCAAAGTTTACCTCTACACCAGCAACCCTGACGGCGCGAGTGGCGACGGTATCGCGATGGCATGGCGTGCCGGGTGCCGCGTTGCCAATATGGAATTCATGCAATTTCACCCCACTTGCCTGTATCACCCCCACGCCAAATCCAGCTTGATCACCGAAGCGGTACGTGGCGAAGGCGGGCGTTTATTACTCCCCGATGGCAGTCGTTTCATGCCGCGTTTCGACCCGCGTGCGGAACTTGCGCCGCGTGACATCGTGGCACGGGCGATTGACCACGAAATGAAACGGCTGGGGCTGGATTGCGTTTACCTTGATATTAGCCACAAACCGCGTGACTTCATTCTCAGCCATTTCCCGAATGTGTACGCCACCTGCGAAAAGTTTGGTTATGATATGAGCAAAGAACCCGTACCCGTTGTGCCTGCGGCGCATTACACCTGCGGCGGGGTGATGGTTGATCATAACGGGCAGACGGATGTGGATGCGCTGTATTGCATCGGCGAAGCCTCCTACACCGGGTTACATGGCGCAAATCGGCTTGCCAGCAATTCCTTATTGGAATGTTTGGTGTATGGCAAATCAGCAGCGCAAGACATTATGCAACGCCTGCAAGAACCGGCGCTCGCTTTACCGATCCCCAACTGGGATGAAAGCCGCGTCACGGATTCGGACGAGCGTGTAGTCATTACGCATAACTGGGATGAAATTCGCCGCTTTATGTGGGACTACGTGGGCATTGTACGCACCACCAAACGCTTGCAACGGGCGCAACATCGGATTGAATTATTGCTACGCGAGATTGACGAATACTATGCGAATTTCCGTGTCACCAGCGATTTAATCGAATTGCGCAATCTGGCACTAGTGGCTTGGCTAATTATTCGCTCAGCGATCAATCGCCCTGAAAGCCGAGGCTTGCATTACACCCTCGATTATCCGAAGACCAACGTTAAATTGGAGGGGATTCCAACGATTTTAGACCCGATGACGACTTACTATGCGCATTAACAGACTTAACACCCGATGAATTTGCGGTACAATCCCAGCCTTTCAGACTTTTGGCTTCAGGATACGGCATGGAACTTTCTGCACTCACCGCTCTTTCCCCCACTGACGGGCGTTACGCCAGCAAAACAGCGGCGTTACGCCCGTGGTTCAGCGAATACGGCTTGATTTACCACCGCGTCCTCGTGGAAATCCGTTGGTTGCAAATGCTGGCAGCACACTCGCAAATCAGCGAAGTCCCCGCCTTTTCCGCCGACACCAACGCCTTTCTGGAAAGCATCATCAGCAACTTTGGTGAAACGGATGCGCTGCGCGTCAAAGCCATCGAGCGCACCACCAACCACGACGTGAAAGCCGTCGAATACTACTTAAAAGAAAAAATCGCCGGGCAAGCCGAACTGGAAGCCGTCAGCGAATTCATCCACTTCGCCTGCACTTCCGAAGACATCAACAACCTCTCCCACGCCCTCATGCTCAAAGGCGGCATGGAACAAGTGATTCAGCCAGAACTCGCCGCCACCCTCGGCGCAATCCGTCAACTCGCGCACGCTTACGCCGAGATTCCGCTGCTCTCACGCACCCACGGGCAACCCGCCACCCCAACCACTTTGGGCAAGGAAATGGCGAATACCGCCTACCGCCTGCAACGCCAACAGCAGCAGATTCTTGCCACGCAATACTTCGGCAAAATCAACGGCGCAGTCGGCAACTACAACGCGCACCTCAGCGCCTACCCCGACATTGACTGGCAAGCCACCGCCGAACAATTCGTCACCTCCCTCGGTTTAACCTGGAATCCGTACACCACCCAAATCGAACCGCACGATTACATCGCCGAAACCTTCGATGCCGTAGTGCGCTTTAACACCATCCTGATCGACTTCTGCCGCGACGTGTGGAGCTACATTTCCCTAGGGCATTTCAAGCAAAAAGTCATCGCGGGCGAAGTCGGTTCTTCCACCATGCCGCACAAAGTCAACCCGATTGACTTTGAAAACGCCGAAGGCAACCTCGGCATTGCCAATGCACTAATGACACATTTGGCACAAAAACTGCCGATTTCACGCTGGCAACGCGACCTCACCGACTCCACTGTATTGCGTACCCTCGGCGTAGGCTTGGGGCATTCCTTAATTGCTTACCAGTCCGCCTTAAAAGGCATCAGCAAACTCGAAGTCAACGTTGCCAGCACCGCCGCCGACCTCGATGCCAACTGGGAAGTGCTCGCTGAACCCATCCAAACCGTCATGCGCCGCTACGGCATCGAACAGCCGTATGAAAAGCTCAAAGCCCTCACCCGTGGGCAACGCATTACGCCAGAAGGCTTACGCGAATTCGTCAATGCGCTTGATATACCGCAGGAAGCCAAAGATGCGTTGATAGCGATGACACCGGCGACTTACATCGGCAATGCCATTGCGCAAGCCAAGGCGGTTTAAATGTTTGGTGATATTTCTGTTGAAGAGTTTCTGCGCGATTACTGGCAAAAAAAGCCCCTGCTGATCCGCCAAGCCTTCCCCAATTTCCAATCGCCCATCACGCAAGACGAATTGGCGGGCTTGGCGTGTGAAACCGATACTGCTCGTATTGTGATCGAACAAGGCGGCGAACACCCGTGGGAAGTGCGCCACGGCGCGTTCGACGACGACGATTTCAGCAACCTGCCGGAAACGCATTGGACATTGTTGGTCAACGACACCGACCAGCATTTGCCCGAATTAAAAGCTGTGATGGAACCGTTTCGCTTTATCCCCGACTGGCGCATCGACGATTTGATGATCAGCTTTGCGGTGGAAGGCGGCTCGGTAGGCCCGCATGTGGATGCCTACGACGTTTTCCTGCTGCAAGCGCAAGGGCAACGCCGCTGGCAAATCACCACCCAACCCGCTCATCTTGGCAATTTCCTGCCTGATTTGGAATTACGCATTATGAGCGACTTCCAAGCGGAACAGGAATGGATTGTCGAACCGGGCGATTTGCTTTACCTGCCCCCGAATGTGCCGCACTACGGGGTTGCATTGAACGAATGCATGACCTATTCCATTGGTTTTCGCGCTCCCTCGCAAGCCGATATGTTGGAAAAACTGCTTGAAGACTCGCTGGAAGATGCGCGTTTACAGCAACGTTTCACGGATTCAGAGCGCACACCACAAGCCAACCCCGGTGAGTTAACCGCTGCTGATATGGATAGGTTGATTGATTTTGTGGTCGATGCACTGCCACAAGACGAACAATCGTTGCAGCACTGGGTAGGAAAATACTTAACAACACCCAAGGCAGGCGCACAACCCTGTGAAGCAGAACCCATCAGCCGGGCGGAACTTAGCCGCCTGATTCGGCATAAAAAACGCTTTGAAAAGTCACTGGATGCACGGATACTGTACTTTCAATTAGGCAGTAACATACATCTATTTGCGAACGGCAATCATTACTGTATAGATAGCCAACACCTTCAATTTATTGAATACCTTTGCCGGTCAGCCATGCTATTGCACAAAGACTATTCATATTTTTTAAGTGACTCCTCCTGTTTTGACACGCTACAAGAGCTCCTGACCAACGACCCTCATTTTGCTACACAAGCCCGCTTTCAGCAGCACTTGTTAT
>JBEUIR010000035.1:0-13461 GCA_040415395.1 Candidatus Thiothrix namsaraevi | reverse complement strand
AAAAAACGGCGGCACAATCGCTTGCGCCGCCGTTGGTATCAATCCGTGATATGCGTTATGGCTTATTTGCCGACCATTGCTTCGCACTCAACGATCAAATCATCCAGAACTTTCACCGCTGTTTTGGCTTCTGCTTTGATTTCTTTTAGGAAATCCAGCTCGCTTTTGCTCACCGCGCCGTCTTTCAGCACCAGTTCGCGCAGCATATTGACTTCTTTGATACTGATATGACCGTCAGCCAGTACGAAGCCTTTAGCCACTTTACGCCATTCTGCCATGATCTATTCTCCTTATTAACATTGATTGTTTCGTAAACGGATAGTGTTAAAGCACACCTCAATCCGCGCAAAGATTATGCTTGAATTAGCGGTTTTGCACAAATTAACCAGTCAATCCAGCCCCCTATTCCTGCGCCGCTGGTGGCAGAAACGTGCAAAATTTGGATAGTGGGGTTAACCCGGCGTGCATATTCTTCACACTTTGCCACATCAAAAGTCAGGTACGGCAGCAAGTCGATTTTATTAAGAATCATTAAATCCGCCGCGTGGAACATATCAGGGTATTTGACCGGTTTGTCTTCGCCCTCTGTGACGGAGAGAATCACCACTTTGTGCGCCTCACCCAAATCGAAGGCAGCGGGGCAAACCAAATTGCCAACGTTTTCGATAAACAGAATGCCACCGCTGGCGATGGGTAAGGATTCGAGCGCGTGCCCGACCATGTGCGCATCCAAGTGACAGCCTTTGCCGGTGTTGATTTGCAGCGCGGGAACCCCTGTGGCGCGGATGCGATCAGCGTCATTGCTGGTTTGCTGGTCGCCTTCGATCACAGCCATTGGCACGCTACCTTGCAAACGTGTCAGGGTTTCGGTCAGCAAGGTGGTTTTGCCCGAACCGGGGCTTGATACCAAATTGAGCGCCAGAATGCCACGTTCAGCCAACCACTGACGGTTTTGCGCCGCATACTGATTATTTTTGCCGAGAATATCCTGCTCGATTTGCACCATCCGTGCATTGCTCAAGCCCGCCGCGTGGCTATGACTATGCCCACGAATCAAGGAATGCTCCGCCGAGTCTGTTCCACATCCACATACCGTACACATCACGCCACCTCCAGTTCTTTAATGCGCATTTCTTCCCCGCGAATGACTTGTAGCTGGAAACTGCCGCAGTGTGGGCAAGCATCGTAACGCTGCTGAATGCCAACCGTTTGCGCACATTCTAAACACCATGCCTCAGCGGAGACTTCAA
This sequence comes from Candidatus Thiothrix namsaraevi, assembly GCA_040415395.1. Classification (GTDB taxonomy): domain Bacteria; phylum Pseudomonadota; class Gammaproteobacteria; order Thiotrichales; family Thiotrichaceae; genus Thiothrix; species Thiothrix namsaraevi. Next base: position 12,211 of record JBEUIR010000035.1, on the reverse strand, counting down.
TAATCTCCAGTGTAGCGCCATCGGCAAGCGTGTTGCGCACGATTACGTCAAAACAAAAGCGCATAGCCTCAATTTCCACACCTGACATGACACCAATTTCTAGCCATACTGTATTGACGCGGCTGAATTGCTGGCGCTGCGCTTCGGTTTCTAGCACTTGCAGCACACTTTCGCAGAGAGACATTTCATGCATGACCAACCTCGGCTTTGGGTATAGTTGCGGTTTTTCATAATGCGCTACAGTATAGCCACACCATCACTATCGAGAACAGGGAATACACCATGATAACGGGATTGTTCAAAGGCTTCGGCTACGTGTTTAGCGGGCTATCACTTATTACGCAACAGGGCATCCGCCCGTTTGTGGTTGTGCCGCTACTGATCAACATTGTGATATTTTCCGGCGGTATCTGGCTGGCGACATCGCAACTTGATGCTTGGATGGCTCGGCTATTACCAAGCTGGTTAACTTGGCTGGAATGGCTGCTATGGCCAATTTTCGCCGTGCTGATTTTCTTTGCGGTGTTTTACGTATTCTCTATCGTCGCCAATATTCTTGCTGCGCCATTTAACTCAGTACTTGCCGAACGGGTCGAAGCGCGTCTCAACGGGCAGCCCGTCCCCGCATTCGAGGGCTATAAAAGCTTACCGGCGCTGATTGTGCGCACCTTCCGCAGTGAACTCAGCAAACTGTGGTACATGGGCAAGTGGTTCATCCTGCTGCTGATTATCACCGTAATTCCCGGCATCAATATCATTGCCCCTTTGGCATGGACGCTGTTTGGCGCATGGATGCTGGCAATTGAATACGCCGACTACCCGATGGGCAACCACAACCTGTTTTTCAAGGATGAATTGATAGCGTTGAAAAAGCATCGCAGCGAAGCGCTGGGGTTTGGCTGGCTGCTATCCTTGATGACCGCGATTCCTGTGGTGAATTTCTTTGCCATGCCTGTCGGCGTAGCCGGTGGCACAGCGTTGTGGGTCAAAACACTTGCACCCAACCGTTAAGATTTGGCAGCTAAGCGTTCATGCGTCGTCAATGCAATCTTATTCCGCAAATAAACCGGCTGCGCTGCTTCCGGCGCGGCTGCTTTGCCTGCTTGCCAACCAGCTAGGGCTAAGGGCAACATGAATTCCGCCGCTGGTAACGATTCCACATCCACGCCAGTCAATTTATCGCCAAACCGCGCTTGCAACGCATCGCGGTAAGCTGACCAACCATGCCCAATCGCAAACCAGCTTGCCGTTTCCGGCACTGGCGCATCCGCCGGAGCACATACTTGCTCAACACCCTGCAAGTGCATCAGCCCATCCTGCAAGGCATATTGCCCCCAATACACCTCGCCCATTCGCGCATCCAACGCCGCTAACACGTGCGTCGCACCCTGTTGCACATACGCCTGCTGCGCCAATGCCGCCAAGGTAGACAAGGCAATCACCGGCTTATCCGCCGCCATCGCCAAGCCTTGTGCCACACCCACGCCAATCCGAATCCCCGTAAATGCGCCGGGGCCACACCCGACCGCCAGCGCATCCACCTCCGCCAAACGTAATCCCGCCGCCGCCAGCACGCTTTCCACCATCGGCAAAATTTTGTGCGTGTGCGCTCGTGGGGTTAATTCAAATTCGCAGAAGGTTGCACCATCCGCATACACAGCGGCAGAACAAGCTTCAGTCGAGGTATCAAGGGCTAGTAATTTCATGCAAATTCCCGGCAAAAAACCGTTCAACAATGTCTAATTTTTGGGTGCGCGGCATACGCGGCAAGCTATCGAGGAAAATCTTGCCATAACTGCGGGTACGCAAACGAATATCGCAAATCATCAGCACCCCGCGATCCTGCTGATCTCGAATCAGCCGCCCGACCCCTTGCTTCAAGGTAATCACTGCCTGCGGAATCTGGTATTCACCAAACGGATTACCGCCACGTTTGCGGATGCTATCCAGCCGTGCTTCCGTCACCGGATCGTTAGGGGCAGCAAATGGCAGTTTATCAATAATCACGCAACTCAAGGCTTCACCACGCACATCCACGCCTTCCCAGAAACTTGCCGTACCCAGCAACACCGCATTGCCCAATTCCCGAAAACGCTCAATCATATCACGCTGCGGCGATTCGCCTTGAATCAACAACGGATACTCAAAACGGTCTTGCAACAATTCTGCCGCTTCATGCAAGGCTCGATAGCTGGTAAATAACATAAACGTGCGCCCACCACAGGCTTTGATCACCGGAATCGCCGCCTCCACCAAGGCGGACACAAAGTCAGCATCTTGCGGTTCTGGCAAGCTAGGCGGCAAATACAGCAAGGAATTATGCCAATAATCAAACGGGCTATCCAATTGCAACGTGGTAGCGGTATCCAAGCCCATGCGCTGATTAAAATGCTCAAATGACTGCCCGACCGCCAAGGTTGCCGACGTCATTACCCAACTACACGGCAATTCCGCCATGCACTTTTTAAAGGGAACGGCAACATCCAACGGCGTGGTGGTAATCACAAAGCCACGGGTGAAGGTTTCAAACCATTGCACCGTATCCGGCGCGGGTGCGTGTAGCCGTGCCAGCCGCGCTTGCTGTTCCAACAAACGTTCGTAGCACGACTGCAAACCCTTGCTGCGTTCGGCGGCGTGTTCCAATAATGCCGCCAAATCGGTCATGCACGTTTCAAGCGTTTCCATGTGCTGGACAATGCCGGGTTGCGTGCTAATCCGAATCCACGGCGCTCGTTGCCCCGGCGTATCCATTGCCAGCCGCAGGTCCATCACCGCTTTTTCTAAACGATCCAGAAACTCACGAATTTGTGGCATATCGGAAGCATTTTCCAACGCCTCTACCAGCGTATCGCGCTTCCAATCGAACAATTGACGGCTGCTAAACGTGTCGCTGAAAAATGCCGAGGCGATTTCTGGCAATTGATGCGCCTCATCCAGCACCACCACATTCGCCAATGGCAGCAATTCGCCAAAGCCCTCTTCTTTGAGCGCCATATCCGCAAAAAACAGGTGATGATTCACCACCACAATGTCAGCTTCCTGCGCTGCCCGCCGTGCTTTCACCACAAAACACTCTTGGTAATCACCGCATTCAGCACCTAGGCAATTTTCGGTGGTGGATGTCACCCGCCCCCAGATTTCCGCATCGTGAGGCACGGCAGATAGCTCGGCAATATCACCGTGACTGGTCAATTCCGACCAATCACGAATCCGGTGCAACCACGTGACACTTTTACGATCCGGCAAACGCCCCTCATCCAGAGTGGTTTTCAGACGGTGTAAACACAGGTAATTGGCACGACCTTTGAGCAGGGCGGTTTTGACGGCACTTTTTAGCGCTTTGCGCACCAAGGGTAAATCTTTGTGGTAAAGCTGGTCTTGCAGGGTTTTACTGCCGGTGGAAATGATCACCCGCTCATCGCACAATAAGGCGGGCGCGAGGTAAGCAAAGGTTTTGCCAACGCCCGTGCCTGCTTCAATCACCGCTGTGCCTTGGGTTTGCAGGGCTGCTTGCACCGCCTGCAACATGGCTTGTTGTTGCGGACGGGCTTGAAAGCCATCAATCCATTGCGCAAACGGGCCAGACTCACTGAGCAAATCACCTTGCTCCAACGGTATCGGTAGCGTATCGGAAGTGCTAATTGAGCTGCTCCTGATAAATTTTGGCTTTGCTGAGCATATTGGTGGCTTGCTCACGGTTGCCTTGGCGTTCGTTGATCTTCGCCAGTTTTAACCATATATCGGGATTGTCGAACTCAATGCGCAAGGCACGTTCAAGGGTATCCGCCGCTTTGTCGAGATTGCCACTGGCGGCTTCGGCATCCGCCGTTTTCATGAGGGCTTTGACAGCCGGGGAACTGGGATACACTTTAGGCGTTAACACTGCCACAGGTTCAGGGGCAGGCGGAGGCGGAGCAGTACTAACCACCTCAGTTGGTGCAACAGATGCTGCTTGCTTTTTAGGGACAACCACTTCACTGCTACTGTTCAATGTGGGTGCTGGCATCGCCGGTTTTTTAGGAGGGATAGGTATTGTGGCACGTGGCGGAACCACAACACTACGTCCGGCGGCTACCCGGTCTTGCAAAACCATCGGATTCGGGGAACAGGCTGACAACAATCCTGCCAGCAAAACAGGTATACCGACGAAATAACGAGAATTGGGGGTCATGATCACTCTCATCGCATCAAATTATCAATCCAGCCAGAGCGATCAGCAGGCTGCTGAGCTGGGGCTGGCGCAGGCGCACCCGCAGGTGGTGCTGCGGGCGCAGGCGCAACAGGTTCGACTGGCGTGGGTGGCGCACAATAACTGGTTTGCTGCGGTTGTGTACCCTTAATAAACGGGGTGCGTATCGCTTTACCACAGGCCGGATTAAACCGCAGCCCGGTAGACTGGTCAACATCAACCCAGACCAAACGCGAAGAACTCGCGACCTGAAGTGGTTTGGTCGGTAACACTTTGAATAAATCTGACCACACTTTCAACGCACCTGTCCCGCCAGTCATATTGGTGGGTTTATTGTCATCACGCCCCACCCAGACCGTCACCACATGCTGCCCGGAAAAACCGGCAAACCAGCTATCTTTCTTGTCGTTGGTTGTGCCGGTTTTACCCGCTACTTTTTTCCACTCCGGCAAGGTTGATGCAAGTTCTTTGGCTGTCCCCTCTATCGTAACCCGATGCAGGGCATAGGCTAATAAATCTGCTGCTTCAGGGCTGGCGACCTGTTTGACCGTCAACGGGTAGCGGGTCAATACTTGACCACGCGGATTCATCACGCTACGAATCGCTTTCAAAGGCGAATACGAACCACCTGATGCCAGCGTTTGGTACATTTGCTGCACATCAATCGGCGCCATTTCCAGCGCTCCCAGCAAAATCGAGGGGTAAGCGGGAATCTCACCTGGAATACCCAAATCATGCAACGTTTGTATAACATTATCCAGCCCAACACCAACGCCTACCCGCACGGCGGGGGTATTGCGGGACAGTGTGATGGCTTTCAACAAGGTCACTGCACCCATACTGGAATTGTCATAATTTTTCGGCTGCCAGAATTTCTTCGCGCCCAACTTCACTGTCACCGGTCCGTCACTAAGGCGAGTTGCCAGATTATATTTTTTGGGATTTGCCAACGCTGCTAAATAAATGGCAGGCTTGACCAGTGAACCTATCTGACGTTGCGCCGTCAAGGCACGGTTATAACCGGCATAGCGCACATCGCGGCTGCCCACCAAGGCCATGACTTCACCGCCTTGCACGCTGCTAATGATCAATGCACCATTCAGCTTACCCTTGGGAATGCGTTCAGCACGTTCCAAACGCCCGACCCGGTTTTGCAGGATCGTTTCTGCGATCAACTGCACAATCGGATCCATCGCCGTAAAAATCATCAAGCCTTGGCTACGCACATCTTCTTCTTTGTAATCACGCTGCAATTGCTGACGTACCAAATCCAAGTAAGCTGGGAAGGGGCTGTTGCCGGACGGTTTTTTCTCACTAACCCCCAGTGGCTGCGCTAATGCCTCCGCATACACGTCCGGGGTAATCGCCTTTTCGTTAAGCATTACCTGCAACACCAAATTACGCCGGGTTAACGCTCGGTCAGGATGCAAGCGTGGGTCGTAATAGCCAGCCCCTTTCGCCAGACCAATCAACAGCGCCACTTGGTCGGGCTTCAACTCCCAGATGGGGCGATTGAAATAAAATTGTGCTGCCAAACCAAACCCGTGGATAGCGCGGTCGCCATCCTGCCCCAAATGAATTTCATTCAGGTAGGCTTCCATAATATCTTGCTTGGTGTAACGCATTTCCAGCAGGAAAGCCATCGTGGCTTCTTTAAGTTTGCGGTTCCAACTCCGTTCATTGGTCAGGTAGAAGTTTTTCACCAACTGTTGCGTCAGGGTACTGCCACCTTGCACGGTATGACCCGCTTTAAGGTTAGCCACCAATGCCCGCCCAATCGCCATCGGGTTAACGCCTTGGTGCTCGTAAAACTTCTTATCTTCAACCGCCACCAAGCCCGCCAGGAGTAACGGCGGTACATCCTGCTGGCGCACCAATACGCGGTCTTCATTCTGACGCGGGTAGAAATTACCAATCAATACCGGCTCTAACCGCATTAAATCCAGAGGGTTTTTACCATCCGTATAACCCAACGTTGCCACTTTGCCATTGGCAACACTCACTTTAATGCTACGTGCAGGCTCTTTATCATCTGCAAACTGGAAGCCACGGGTATTGATAACAAATTTACTGCCCTGGCGTTGGTATTGCCCGGTTTCAATAGGCTTCTCAACTGAACGGTAATTTAGCAACTTCAGCTCTTGTTCAAGATGGTCGGCGAAGAGCTGTTGCCCTTCATATAAATCCAGTGGACGCGCAAATACCCGTGCAGGCAATTCCCAGCGTCTGCCCTCGAACTGCTCGCGCACTTTATCATCCAGCTCCAAGGTATAGACGATACCTAGCAATAACCCTAAGACGATGGCAACCAATAACAAGATGCGGAAAACCCGCCCAAACAGACTGACGCTAAACCATAGCCCATTGAAGAAACGCCGTAATGCCGATTCCTGTTTTACTTCCTGACTCAAACTATTTTCCTGCTATGCTTATATTTTCGGGTCACATAGAGACATGGCATGTCCTTACACACATCCGACATTCTGTGGGAGGCGATGCGCAACCCCGCATTCTACCCGCATACAACGCACAATATACAAGTAATTCACACCCACATATCGACCATATTCCTGACCGGCGAGTTCGCTTACAAAGTAAAAAAGCCGGTCAACTTCGGCTTCCTCGACTTTTCGCAACTGGCTGACAGGCAGCATTTTTGTGAGGAGGAAATCCGCCTCAACCGGCGTTTAGCACCACAAATTTACTTGGAAGTCGTGCCTATTGTGCAAATAGGCAACACTTACCAACTGGGGTCAACCGCCACACCCGGCGCGACTGTGGTTGAATATGCGGTCAAAATGCGTCAATTCGACCCCGCGCAACAATTAGACAAGCTATTAGCCACTGACCATCTGCCGATAGACTACATGGATGAAATTGCCACACGGCTTACACAGTTTCATCAGCAAGCAGAACCTGCACCAACTGCCAGCGCATGGGGAACACCAGAGAGCATCTTCGCACCGATGCAACAAAACTTCGTCATGCTGCGTCAGCATTTACACGATCCAACGCTCATGACCCGCCTGAGTGTACTGGAAGCCTGGACACAACAGGAATATTCCCGCTGCTATACCAACTTACTGCAACGTCGGCAAAATGGGCATATCCGCGCCTGTCATGGCGATTTACATCTGGGGAATATAGCCCTGATTGACAGCAAAATCACTTTTTTCGACGGCATTGAATTCAATGAAGCGTTACGTTGGATTGACACTGCCAGCGACACAGCATTCCTACTGATGGACTTGGAAGACCGGGGCAAACCCTCTTGGGCTAACCGTCTGCTCAATGCTTGGCTAAGCGCCAGTGGTGATTATGATGCATTGCCAGTACTCAATTTTTACAAAGTGTATCGGGCAATGGTACGTGCTAAAGTTCACGCCCTGCGCCTCAGTCAAGTGGAAGATGAAGCCACCCGTGCGGAATGTTTACAACACTGCCTCAATTACTTGAACTTGGCAACAAGCTACACCCAAGCGCGTCAAGCAGCTTTACTGATTACGCACGGCTTGAGTGGTTCGGGCAAGTCATGGGGCTGCCGCCCGCTGGTGGAACAATGGGGTTACATCCAACTACGTTCGGATGTGGAACGCAAACGCCTCACCGCCCTGCCTGCTGACAGTCTTTACAACCCTGCCATGAACGCCCGCACCTATGACCGACTCGCGACGCTGACAACCCTAGCACTACAGCACGATTATCCAGTAGTGGTGGATGCCACGTTCCTAGGTATTGCACAACGCCAGCGTTTCCAAACATTAGCACAGCAATTGCACGTAACATTTTTAATCTTGCATTTCAGCGGCACACCCGCACAATTGCAAGCCAATATCACGCAACGCCAATACATCGGCACTGATGCCTCCGATGCCGATCTTGCGGTGTTGCAACAACAATTAGCCCACTACAAACCATTGCAGGATAATGAACCTTGTGTAACAGTTCGTTGCAATGAAAGTTTACCGTTAGCCAAGCTTCAAGCGCTGCTTGATTGCCCAGAAAAATATGGAGTCGAAAATGCACCTTAATCCCCTGTCACTTTGCCTGATGACTGCCCTCACCGTTAGCATCAGCGGCCTTGCTCATGCCGACACCAAACTGACCTACACGGACACGGGCTTTGCCCCGCAAGAACGCCAAACCGTGATTCAAATTAACGGCGACAAAGTGCGCATGGGCGAAGTCGGCAGTGACGTGTACTCGCTGTATGATGACAGCAAAAAAATGCTGTACACCGTCAACACCAAAACCAAACAATTCATCGAAACCAACCCGGACAAAATCCGCACCCGCATGACCAAAGTGGTCGAGATGCAAAACCAGTTCAAGGAAGACATGAAAAAGCAAATGGCTTCCATGCCGGAAGACCAGCGTAAAGCCCTTGAAGAACGCATCCAGCAAAGCGAGGCAGCCATGAAAGCGCCCCCGCCTGCCATCAAAATGGAAAAAACCGAGCGTAAAGAAACCATCCAAGGCATGGAGTGCACGATTTCCACCGTCAAAATTGATGACAAAGCCGTGCGTGATGTGTGCATTGCCAGCGCTGCGAGCATGGATGCTGCCGACCACAAAATGCTCGTCAGCATGTTTGAATACATGGATAGCATTGCGGTCGAATCCGCCAAAGCCCAAGGCATGACTCCACCATCCGAAGGTTCCGCCAGTTTACACCGTGACGGTTTAGCCTTGCGTATCCAAGCCCTGCCCGAAGGCCCGCGTAGTGAGTTGAGTGGCTTGGCAAAAGATGCTTTGGCAGATGCGGACTTCAGTGTTCCCGCTGATTTCAGCGTGTTTGAACCGGCCAATGCACCACCACCGACAGCAGCGCCTGCGCCAGCACCGGCTGCGGCTCCCGCACCGGCTCCTGCACCTGCGGCACAGTAACGTTCACTATGGCGCATATTAGTCGCAGTGCATTAGTGCCTTACAGCCCTGCACAAATGTACCAACTGGTTGACGGTATCAACCTCTACCCGCAGTTCCTGCCTTGGTGCAGGACAGCGGAGGAACATCAGCGTGATACCGATCAAGTCAAAGCCAGTATCGAAATTGCCAAAGGTGCGGTGAATAAACGCTTCACCACACTGAATCGGCTGCAACAAAACAAAACCATTGAAATGCGCCTAATCGACGGCCCGTTTCAACATCTGCATGGCTTCTGGCGCTTTGATGAACTCAAAGCCGGGGCGTGCAAGGTGTCGCTGGATCTGGATTTCGAGTTTTCCAACAAGATTTTGAGCCTCGTGGTTGGCCCGGTATTTAACCAAGTCGCCAACACCTTGGTCGATTCGTTTGTCGAAAGAGCGAAAAAAGTTTATGGCAAACCCTGATACCCTCACCATCGAAGTGGTTTACCCCCTGCCCCATGAGCAATTACTCATGAAAGCGCAGGTGCCGGATGGCAGCACTATCCGTGACGGCATCCAAGCCTCCGGCATTCTGAAACATTACCCCGAATTGAATCTTGATACATTGGAAGCGGGTATTTTCGGCAAACTCGCCAAATTAGACACGCCCTTGCGGGAACGCGATCGCATCGAAATTTACCGCCCCTTGATCGCCGACCCCAAAGCCGTGCGCAAACAACGTGCCGCTGAGGGCAAAGTCATGAAAAAAGGTGAAAGCTAATGCACGGCATGGTCCCCCCCGATCCTTCGGGTCAAGGTATATCCCAAGCCGCTTACGCCACGGTGTACATGCCCAAATTCAAAACCAGCCGTAACCGCTTTCCGGCAAGTTGCATCACGGTGTACGCCACGCCACAGGAAGCCCTTGATGCTGCCCGTGACGATGCCAAACGCTTCGCCGCCATCGTACAAGGCCCTTCCAAATCATCAGAAGGGCAATATATTTTTTATTTACGGCAATGGTTATAAGCGTGTTATTTGGCTTTAACGTTAACCGGCACGACTTCATTGCGAATATCGCGTACTGCCCCATTCTGGAAAAATAACGTGACACTGCTACGTTGCACGGTGCCATCCGGTGATTTCAGGTAAAACACATAATCCCAACGGTCTTTGTGGAAATCATCCACCAAAAGTGGTGTCCCCAAGGTAGCCTGTACTTGCGCCGCACCCATGCCCGGCTGTACTAACGCCAACTCTTCGCGGGTAATATAATTACCCTGCTGAATTTCCATTTTGTAAGAAGTACAGCCGCCCAATAACAGAACGGCAGAAAGGGTGAGTGAAATGATAGGCTTTATCATGTTAGTCTTGCATCGTCCAAAGTAAACATGGGCATCATAATAGACTATTCAGGATGGAGAGTGCAGAGTGGAAGAGAAGGATATTAAACGTGCTGGTTTGAAAATCACACAGCCACGAGTCAAAATTCTCGATTTATTAAGCAATTCACACGAACATCACCTCAGTGCCGAAGACATTTACAAGTCGTTGCTAGGAAATGGTGAAGAAATTGGGCTTGCTACCGTTTATCGAGTGCTTACCCAATTTGAAGCCGCTGGCTTGGTCAACCGCCATCACTTTGAAGGCGGGCAAGCGGTATTTGAACTCGCTACCGAAGAGCATCACGACCACATGGTGTGCATGAAAACCGGTAAGGTTATTGAGTTTTACGACGAAATCATTGAGCAACGTCAACGCGAGTTGGCAAAACAACACAATTTCCGCATTAAGGATCATTCCTTGATTCTCTACGGCGAATTTATCAACGAAACGGACAAAAGCGCGTGAATGTTTTGCATTTGGCTGGCAGGCGGGTATAATCTCGCGCTTTACTCAATTGTGGATTTGAGACAGATTTGTATGCCTAGTGTAAAAGTACGTGATACCGAGCCTTTTGAAGTTGCTCTGCGCCGTTTCAAGCGCACCTGTGAAAAAGCTGGCGTTGTAGCTGACGTTCGCGCCCGTGAATTCTATGAAAAGCCTACCTCTGTACGCAAGCGTATGCGGGCAGCGGCGGTGAAGCGCAACCTGAAGCGCATTTCCCGTGACCTCAACCGTCGCGTGCGTATGTACTGATTATGAGCCTCAAGGCACAAATCACGGAAGACATGAAAACCGCCATGCGTGCGCATGAAAAAGCGCAGCTTGGTGTGATTCGTCTGATTCTCGCGGCGATTAAGCAGCAAGAAGTCGATACGCGCATCGAAATGGACGATACCGCCGTGCTGGTGGTGTTGGACAAAATGACCAAACAGCGCCGCGAATCCATCCGCCAATACAGCGATGCAGGCCGCACCGATTTGGTCGCTCAGGAAGAATATGAACTGGGTATTATCCAGACCTACCTTCCACAACCCCTCAGTGCCGCCGAATTGGATGACCTCATCCAGCAAGCGATGGCTGAAACGGGCGCAGTATCGGTACGCGACATGGGCAAAGTCATGACATGGCTAAAACCCAAAGCGCAAGGCCGTACTGACATGGGGCAAGTGAGCGGACTGATCAAAGCCCGTCTCGGCGGTTAACACCCATCCGAATTGGTAGGAGCCAGCCTTGCTGGCGATCGCTTGCATGGCAAGCTCCTACAATAGTTGTTTCAGGAAAATCTAAATGAACGAACTTAAAAACGACCGTTTTTTACGCGCACTCCTGAAACAGCCAGTCGATACCACGCCCATTTGGATTATGCGTCAAGCCGGACGTTATTTGCCTGAATACCGTGCTACCCGCGCCCGCGCTGGCAGTTTCATGGATTTGTGCAAAAATGCCGACCTTGCCTGCGAAGTCACCTTGCAACCGCTGGAGCGTTACGCGCTGGATGCGGCAATTCTGTTTTCTGACATTCTCACCGTTCCCGATGCAATGGGCTTAGGTCTGTATTTCTCGGAAGGCGAAGGCCCACGTTTCACTAACCCTGTGCAAAGCATGGCGGATATTGAAAAGATCGGCATTCCCGACCCTGAAGGCGAATTGCAGTACGTGATGAATGCCGTGCGCACCATCCGCCGCCAACTCGACGGGCGTGTTCCCCTGATCGGTTTCACCGGCAGCCCCTGGACACTCGCCACGTACATGGTGGAAGGCAGTTCTAGCAAGGATTTCGCCAAAG
>JBEUIR010000034.1:0-13696 GCA_040415395.1 Candidatus Thiothrix namsaraevi | reverse complement strand
AGATAGTAGCGCATTCCTGCGCACTATAAAAATAAAATAGTTTAATGGGTGGTGTATTTCTGATGATGGGTACATTTCAGGGGTTTAGCGTAAGCCTTTTTCCCAAAAAGGCTTAGCTGTTGCATTTTGAAGGTTCCCGGCGGGCGTGGGGGCAGATGATTTCTCCATCTTGGGTGGCGCGATAATGACGGTGATGTTTCTCGGACGACCCGCCCGTAATAGTGTCATGTGTACTTCTGTGCCGACCCGTAAATCACCGATGATGTTTTTTACATCAACAGCACTGTAAACATTCTTAGTATTCATCTTGATGATAATGTCACCTGCTTCGATACCTGCTTTTTCGGCAGGTGAGCCAGCAAGGACTTGATTAATAATTGCTCCCTCATTTGGCTTAATGCCAAAGTCACGCGCCATCGCTTGATCAATGTCTTGCACTTCAACCCCTAGCTGACCACGCTCAACATTGCCATACCGGACAATTTGGGTGATAACACCCGCTGCGGTGTTGATCGGAACAGCGAACCCGATCCCTAAATTGCCACCACCTTGATCACCAAGAATGGCGGTGTTAATGCCGATTAATTCACCGTTTAAATTGACTAGGGGACCACCTGAGTTGCCCAAGTTAATCGGTGCGTCTGTTTGGATGAAGTTTTCGTATTCACTGATGCCGGGATTGCGATGCAAGGCGCTGATAATCCCTGACGTTACTGTTTGGCCGATGCTGTAAGGGTTGCCAATAGCGACGACGAAATCCCCGACCCGCAAACGATCCGAATCACCAAAGCGCATAGCAGTTAAGCGTTCGGCTGGAATTTGTATCACAGCCAAGTCAGCACGCGGGTCGATACCGACAACTTCCGCAAGGTATTTGCGCCCGTCTTTTAGGGTAACGTGGATGGCGTCGGCGCTTTCAACCACATGGGAGTTGGTTAGTATATGACCATGTTGTGCGTGGATAATGACGCCAGAACCCGTGCCGTTGATTTGACGCTCACCGAGAGGTGCATCGCCAAAAAAACGCTTGAAGAAAGGGTCATTAAGCAATGAGTCATTGACCGGTTGGCGACCCTCGGTGGCAATATTGACAACGGCTGGGGTAATTTTCTCCAGCATTGTTGCCAGTGAAGGCAATGCTTGCCCATTGACTTCGGTCGGTAACGCGCCATAAACAGCGCTGGGTGCGGCGATTGGCAGGATAAACGCTGCCAACAAAACTATCTTGGACGTGATGGGTAGCATAACCATGTTGTACTATTCTCATTATAGGGTATTGAGTGTCTTTAGACAGGTATCCGAAGATAAGGTTCTTTGTCAAGCTATGTGCTGTCGAGGGTTCCAAGCAAACAGCGCCTTCATTTTAGCATAATACTCTTTTTGTTCTGCGGTATCAGCAGGCGGCGTATTGACTTGCAGGACGATGTATAAATCGCCTGTTTCCTGCCCGGCAAGTCCGCGTCCTTTTAGGCGCATTTTTCTACCTGACTGCGAACCAGGGGGGATTTTTAGGCTGACTCTACCTGCCAGCGTTTTTACCGTGACAGTTTCTCCAAGTGCAGCTTCCCAAGGTGCAATGGGTAAGTCGAGGTAAATATCGCTGCCTTCGCGTCGATACAGTGGGTGTTCTTTCAACTTGACCTTTAAGAATACATCAGCTCCGTGTGAGCCCTTTCCGGGAATGCGGATTCTTTTATCTTCTGATATGTCGGGTGGAATGCGGATTTGTACGCTGTCTCCCGTCGGCAGGCGTACCGTTTTCAGTCCACGGTAAATGTCTTCTATATCAATGTCTAGTGTGGCTGCGGCTGACGCGCTGTGCGTAGCACTTGCATTCCCGCTTGAGGTGCGCCGAAAACCGTTACCGAATAAGCTTTCAAAAAAGTCGCTGAAGCCTGATGCGGACTGCTGATTGTTGACACCACGCCGCGCAATCCCTTCAAAAAAAGAGGCATCAAACTGTGGGGAATTATTATTCCAGTTGGGTGGCTGCTTGATGTTTTGACCCGCACGCCATTCGGCACCCAGTTGGTCGTAACGGGCGCGTTTGGTCGGGTCGCTTAGCACTTCGTTGGCTTCATTGATTTCTTTGAAGCGTGCTTCTGCCCCTGTTTCTTGATTGCGGTCAGGGTGGTATTTGGCAGCCATGCGCCGAAACGCTTTTTTAATGCTGTCTGGATCAGCGTTGCGTTCCACCCCTAATACTTTGTAGTAGTCCTTGTATTCCATTTCGTACCTCTGCCCCGGAGTCTACGACAAAAAACGCCGCAGGCGCGGCGCTTTCTGACGAACTATACAATGAATCTTATCACTGTTATTCAATGTTTTGCACTTGCTCGCGTATTTGCTCAATCATGACTTTAAGATCAACGGCAGCTTGGGTGGTGTCGGAGTCATTGGATTTGGAGGCGAGGGTGTTGGCTTCGCGATTGAGTTCTTGCATTAAAAAATCCAAGCGTCGCCCCACCGGTTCGTCGCGTTCCAGCACAGCATTGATTTCATCCAAATGTGCCATGAGACGGTCGAGTTCTTCTTCCACATCCAGCCGTTGCGCCAGAATGACCAGTTCTTGCTCGATACGGTTGTAGTCAGGGGAAATGTTGAGTTCTTCAATACGGTTGAGGATTTTTTCACGTTGGGCGGCAATAATGCCGGGGCGGTGTTTACGAATCCGCACGGTAATTTCGGCAATTTGATCGAGACGTTGGTAGATAAAATCAGCAAGACGTTTGCCTTCGCGTTCGCGCATTTCCAGCAAGTCATCGAGCGTGTCTTGCAGTAAAGCTTTGGCATGAGCCGTCAGAATGTCCTTGTCGGGAGTTGCATCTTGCGCCACACCCGGCCAGCGTAAAATATCAACCGCTTTAAGGGGTTCGGGGTTGTCGGTAATGGTTTCCAACTGGCGGCAGGCAATGATCAGGGCACGCGCCAGTGGTTCATTGATGCGAATTTCATTGGTGTTGCCGCTCGTCGCTGTAAAGCGCAGGCTGGCTTCAAATTTGCCGCGCTTGAGGCTGGTTTGGATGGTTTCGCGGAAACTGTTTTCCTGACTGCGGAATTCTTCTGGCAAGCGCAGGCTGATGTCGAGGTAGCGGTGGTTAACGGTGCGGGCTTCCCATTGGAGCGTGCCGTATTCAATGGTCAGTTCGCGGTGAGAAAAGGCCGTCATGCTGCGAATCATGGGTATTTGCTTCCGGTATATTGGGGGTGGGGCTTAATGGTAGTCGATTTGTGAATCAAGTTCATGCTTTTGGCGCAAGATAGCGCGGGCGCATGACCAGATTTCAACTTGTGCAACGCCTTGTGTGTGTAATACCGAGGCTAGTTCGCGGGCAGTTGCGCCGGTGGTGATCACGTCGTCAAAAATTGCAATGTGGCGGTAAGGGAGTGATGTGCGTAAGTGAAAAGCTTGGTGCACGTTATGTTGGCGTTGGCTGGAATCCAGTTCGGTTTGTGGCAAGGTAAATTTGCGGCGGCTAATGGGGCGGGTCAGGAGCGGAATCCCTAAGTGCTTGGCGAGCGGTCGTGCCAGTTCCAGCGCTTGGTTGAAGCCGCGTTTATGCAACCGGGCGTTATGCAGCGGTACGGGGAGGATGGCATCCGGCACTTGCGTCAATTGTGGCAGGATGCCGGTCGCGGTTAATTCACCGAGGGTGGCGAGTTCGCGTAGGTTTTTGCCAAATTTGATACCCAATAATAAGTTGCTGATCGGTGCTTGGTAAGCAAATGCACTAATGCTGGCGGCACAGCCGGGTAAAGGACGCTGGTCTGCTGCGGATAACCACGGCAATTCAGCATGGCAATGCTGACAGAGCGGGTAGCCGGGAATGCGGGTTTCCCCGCAAAACGCGCAACTGGGGTTGAGGTGGTGCTGGAACGTTTGCCAGCGGTGTGCGAAGGATTTCACGGCTTGGTGTTGCTTTGCCAGTGAGTGAGAATTCCCAGCAATAATCCGCCAGCCATGCCATAAATATGTGCGGCGTAAATCACGGGTGCTTCGATTAAGCTGGCGGTGACTGATTCAGTGCCTAGCCACCAATCCCAGCCGGTTTTTCCGCAGATTCCTAACAGAATGATGGCAGCGGTCAGCCAGTCGCGTTGTTGCAGGCGGTACAGGCCGCCGAGCATAAATAAGCCGTACAAAACCCCTGAAAAGCCTGCGTACCAAACAACCCCAGGGTTAAGCCACCATAAACCGGCTCCCACACAGGTGGCTAAGCAGCCAATTTGTAGCAGTTGCGTGTGTATGCGGAAAGGCAGGGGCGCAATAAACGTTAGCAGCCACAGACCCACCACATTCAACAGTAAATGCCAATGGTTGGTGTGGACTAAACTACCTGACCACAAGCGCCAGTATTCTCCGTCCGCGATAGGATGGCGGTAATACAGTAAACTGTCATGAAAAAACTGTAATAATGGTAGCAACACCGTGAAAATAATGGCGATAATGCCGGTAGTGGAGCATTTGCGGAGCAGGTTGGTGGCGTCTGAAGTGTGCAACATGGCAGACAGTATGCCAGAATCGTTAGAGTGAATCTTGTTTATGAGGATGAATGGGCATGAGTATTAAGAGGACTGGGCGCTGTAAGTCAAGTCAGGTGGGTTTTTCCTTAACGGAATTGATGATCGTGATTGTGATCATTGGGATTTTGCTCGGTTTGGTGTTTAGCAATTTGAATGTCATGGGCGATGCCCAAAATCTGAAAGCTAAGAAAGAAGTGGGTGATTTGAAAATCAAGTTGGAAATGTACCGTGCTGATAATGGCACTTTCCCCGCGTCTGGGTCATTGAACGCGCTGGTGACTAATCCGGGGAATGCACCACGCTGGCGGCAATATATGAAGGAGTTGCCGAAAGATCCGTGGGGCAATGATTACCGCTACTTGAATCCGGGTACGCACGGTGATGAGATGGAGGTTTACAGCATTGGGCCGGATAAACGTGATGGCACTGAAGACGATGTGGGTAGCTGGCAGTTATAAGCACAAGCACGCCTTTCAGCAGGGTTTTTCTTTGCTGGAAATGATGATTGTCATTATGGTTATCGGTATTTTGTACGCTTTGGCGGGTTCAATGTTGAATTTGTCGATGTCTGATCCGCTGAATGACGAGGTGACGCGCTTACGTGAGCGGGTGCTGATGGCACAGGATGAAAGCATCGTGCGTTCGCAGGCATTGGCTCTGGGGTTTGGGGATAAGGGTTACGCTTTTTTTGTTCAGAATGACCAGCTTCAGTGGGAGCCTGTCGGCAACGATAATTTGCTGAAAGCTTATGAATGGAGGGGCAGCTATCAGCAATCCCTGTACCTGCAAGGTCAGGAAGTTAGCTTGCCGGGTAATAATAAAATCCGCCCGCAAGTGTTTATTTTGCCCACCGGGGAAATGATGCCGTTTGAATGGCATTTGCGCGATAACGCACAACGTAAGGCGGTGGTTAAGTTCGATAATGTCGGGCGCGAGGTTGATCTTGTGGCGGAGGCTAGTTGACATGCACCAACAAGGCTTTAATCTGATCGAAATCATGTTTGCATTGCTGTTATTGGGCTTGGTCATCTCGGTCAGTGTGGAAACCAGTAGCGGTGACATTGCCAGTTATCAGCGTATGAAAGATACCACCTTGGCGCGTTGGGTGGCTTTCAATCAGCTTGCGGTGGTGCAAACGGGTAAAGAGTTTCCGGCAACCGGTAAGTCTGAGGGTAAAGCTGAAATGGGTGAGGGTACCTGGCAATGGCAGCAGGAAATTTTAGCAACACCTGACCCTGATTTACGCAAGGTAAAGATTAGCGTGTCTCGCGAGGGGCAATCACAGCAAGTTCTGGCGGTGGAATTGGCTTATGTGGCAAATCCTCAGCCTAAAGTGCGGAGGCAGGCACAATGAAACGGTGTGCAGGAGGTTTCACCTTAGTGGAGCTGATGATCTCGCTGGCGATTTTTTCCCTGCTCATCACGTTGGCGTATCAGTCGGTGAATATGTTGCTGGACGTGGGGCGGCAGGTGGAACAGCCGCAGGCAGAGTTGCAACAGTTGCAGCGGGCAATGGTGTTTATTGAGCGGGATATGCGCCAGTTGGCAGTATTGCGCCCTAAGCGCGAGAGTTTTCAGCAAACGAATGCGATACCAAATAATAGTATTGCGCAGCCTGAGAATTTGGGGGTGTTGCTGGAGTTTACACGCGGTGGGCACCCTGATGTGGCTTGGCAATTGCGGAATTCTGGTCAAGGGCAAATGCGCAGTGGCTTGCAGCGGGTGCGTTATGTGGTCGAAGAGGGCAGGTTGTTGCGGCAAACGTGGGACTTGGTGGACCACCCTGAGCAGGCGGAGCCAGTGTCACTGGTGTTGTTGGCAGATATTGAGGGGGAGCCACGTTTTCGGTTTCAGTCGGGAAGCGGCGGCGAATTTAAGGATAATCTTCCCAAAGAGCGTTCGGTTTTAACGGCGGTCGAGTTTTCATTGCAACATAAACGCTTTGGTGCGTTACGGCGAATTTTTGTCGTATATTTATAAGAATATGCTAATATTCATTGGCGAGCGACTGGAATTCAAGGGCGTTAAACGCTATAGTTCCGCCTGAATTGTTTGGAGGGGATGGAGAGGAGCGGGTGCAGGTAATGCAGTCGGGGAGTTCCTCTTGCGTACCGTCGGGATCATGCCGCTTTAAGGAAATAAGACCACCGATGAGGATAACAACAAATACACTGAGGTTGCTGCTGGTGCTTGGCATTGTCGGCGGAATTCCTGCTATGACGCAGGCAGCCGAAGTGGTGCGTGTGGAAGCGGTGACGTCTTTGTCCAGCTCGGTGTTGGGAAGTACGGTTATTCCCTATCGGGAGGTTACGTTGTCTGCTCAAGTGCCGGGGGCAGTGAAATTTGTGGCGGGAGAGGCGGGTTCTGGCTTCAATCAGGGAGAGGTGATTGTCCGCATAGATGAGTCGCAATTAACCGCGAAGCGCAATGCAGTGTTGGCGCAAATTGCGATTGCTCAGGCAGCCTTGCAAAACTCTCAAGCACAATATACCCGTGAATTGATTTCACCCCGCAGTAAGGACATTGGCGCAATGCCGGGTTTTGGTTTGCCTGCAATGTTTGACATGACGCTGGTGCGACCGTTTGCTGATTCCATGATGGGTAACTATGACTCGGATATGGGGCGTTATTCGGACTTAATGAGCAGTGCTACCGGCGTCTCACAGGCTCAAAGTAATTTGCAGCAGGCGATGTCACAGTTGCAGGAAATTGATGCGGCGTTAGGTGATGCCAAGTCCGTGGCGCCGTTTGAAGGCATTGTGCTGGAAAAGTTGGTCGAAGTCGGTGATACGGTGCAGCCGGGGCAGCCATTGATTAAGTTTGGGTATGTTAAATACAAGCGCTTGCAGGCAGATGTACCTTCCAGTTTGGTGAGTAATTTGCGTGAGGGTATGATTGTCCCGGCTAAGATTGACGGTAAAACCTCGATTATGGTGAAACTCACGCAAATTCATCCGGTTGCTGATCCCGGTCGTCATACGGTGATAGTAAAATTTGATTTGCCAGTCGATGCCATAGCAGCGCCCGGCATGTATGCTGAGGTATACTTGCCGGAAACAAACACGGGTGATGCTAAGATTGTGGTCATTCCCAAAACAGCCTTGCTGCGCGGGCGTAGCTTGCCAAGTGTGCTGGTTGTGAAAAATGATAATACCTCCGAATTGCGCTTGGTGAGACTCGGCGCTGAACAAGAAGATGGTAAAGTAGAAGTGGTTTCCGGTTTAAGTGCAGATGAACGGGTGATTGATAAACCACCTGCCACTGCTGCATCGGGTTGGATGCCTTATGCAAAATAAAGATGAATACGATTTCCCCGCTAGGAATGTAATTAATTATGAATGATTCGCCGCACGATGCAGTAGCACCTCAGCACCCGCACCACAATTTGGGTATGGCGGGGGCGATGGCTAAAGCCTTTATTACCTCTCCGTTGTCGTTGTTGTTATTGCTAGCTTTCTTTGCCGTTGGTGTGCTGGGGATGTGGGTGACGCCACGTCAGGAAGATCCACAAATTTCTGTACCGATGGTGGATATTTTCGTGCATTACCCCGGTGCGTCGGCACAAGAAGTGGAAAATCTTATTTCCCGCCCTTTAGAAAGCATTATGTCGGAAATGACCGGGGTAGATCATGTCTATTCCTATTCGGCGCGTGAGCAGTCGATGGTGACAGTGCAGTTTATTGTGGGGGAAGAGCTGGAGTCTTCACTGGTTAAACTGTATGACAAGCTGGCTTCTAATAAAGACCGTATTCCCTTTGGGGTGCAAGAACCGCTAGTGAAGCCTAAAGGTGCAGATGATGTGCCATTGGTGACACTAACGCTCTGGTCGAATCAGGTTGATGATGCCAATCTACGCTTAGTGGCTTTGGATGTGCTGCAAAGTTTGCGTGAGGTCGAAAATACCAGTCAGAGCTTCATTGTGGATGGTCGCCATGAAGAGTTGAAAGTGGAAATTCTGCCGGAGCGTTTGGCAACATTTGGCGTGTCACTGGAGCAAGTCGCAAACGCTATCCGTATGGCAAACTCGGAGCGCAATACCGGGTCAGTTGAACCGGATGAGCGTGTCTTTAAGGTTTATAGCGGTGCATTTCTGAGTTCTGCCGAAGATGTTAAGCGCCTGATGGTGGCGGTGATTGATGGTCGGCCGGTGTATGTGCGGGATGTGGCAACCGTTAAAGAAGAGCCAAGTGATGCAGGGCGTTCGGTTGGGTATTACACCGGAAGTGTGGTGGCAGATGGCGTTGAAAAAGCCGATAACGCACCTGCTGTGACCGTGGCAATTGCCAAAAAACACGGCACGAATGGGGTGGATGTTGCTGAGGCGGTATTGGCAAAGCTGGAAGCACTGAAAGGCCGTATTATTCCCGATAACGTGAATGTTGAGGTAACTCGTAACTACGGTGAAACCGCGAAGGCCAAAGTTAATGAGTTAATTTTCAAGCTGTTTATTGCGACAGGCATTGTGACTGTTTTGGTTTGGTTCTTCTTGGGATTCCGTGCGGCAAGCGTGGTATTGATCGTTATTCCTGCGGTTATTACGACCACGGTATTTTCGGCATGGCTGATGGGCATGACCATTGACCGGGTGAGTTTGTTTGCTTTGATTTTCTCCATCGGGATTCTGGTGGATGATGCGATTGTGGTGGTAGAAAATATTTACCGGCGCTGGTTGCTGATCGAAGATACCGATGTTGACACCGCAGTCGATGCAGTGCGCGAAGTGGGCAACCCGACGATTTTGGCAACAGGCACCGTGATTGCGGCGTTGTTACCGATGGGCTTTGTCAGTGGCATGATGGGACCTTATATGCTGCCTATCCCGGTATTGGGTTCGGTGGCGATGGTGATCTCTTTGTTTGCGGCATTTGCATTTACGCCTTGGTTGACCAATCGCTTCAAGCCATCCTTGAAAAGTTTGCATGAGGCGGCGGAGAAAGAGCATAAGCAAGCAGCACGGATGGAGAAACTGTTCCGTGGGATGATTGTGCCGTTGGTGACAGATAAGAGGAAAGGTTACGCCTTCTTGCTGGCTATTATCATGGTGTTTTTTGCGTTCATGTTGTTGTTCTACCCGTTGAAATCGGTGCGGGTAAAGATGTTGCCGCTGGATAATAAGCCAGAGTTCAACGTGGTCTTGAATATGCCGGAAGGTACCGCACTGCCTGTGACGGCAAACTTAGTGCATTCAATGGCAACCAAGTTGAAAGAAATTCCTGAGGTGACTGCGCTGCAAACCTATACAGGTACTGCTTCACCGTTTAACTTCAATGGTTTAGTGCGTCACTATTACTTGCGTCAGCAATCTTGGCAAGCTGATATTCAAGTGCAATTGACTGATAAGAATGACCGTAAGCGTACCAGTCATGAGATTGCAGTAGAGGCGCGTGCGTTGCTGCAACCCTTGCTGAAAGAGACCGGTGGTAAGTTGCAAGTGGTGGAGATGCCGCCTGGCCCGCCGGTATTGCAGTCGGTCGTGGCTGAAATTTATGGCCCAGATGCGAATACCCGCCGCCAAGTGGCTGCCGATATGACTAAGTTCTTCGAGCAGGCGGAAAACTTGGATGACGTGGATAACCTGATGGAAGAGGATCATGACATCCTGCGTTTCATCGTGGATTCCGATAAAGCACAGCGTAATGGCATTACTGCTGAAACGGTCAACCGCACGCTGGAAATGGCAATGGGTGGTTTTATTCTTGGTGATATTAAGAAAAATGCCCTGATTGACCCGACCCGCATTGTGATGCAAGTGCCGTTGAGTGCGCGTTCACAGATTTACCGTTTGTCACAACTACCGGTGACGAATCAGATTGGGCAGTTTGTGCCACTGCATGAATTGGGTACCTTTGTATTTGATAAGCAGGATAAGCCGATTTACCGTAAAAATTTACGGGCGGTTGAATTTGTTACGGCTGAAACTGTCGGGCGCTTAGCCGCACCGGTATACGGTCAAGGGCAGGTGGAAACCTTGCTGGCAGAGTTTAATAATGGTGAAGGTTATCGTTCACCCGATGGCACGTTGTTGCTGGATGAGGCATACTGGTTGAAATCCCCTCAAGGTGTTGAGAGTAAGTCAGCTTTTGAGTGGGGTGGTGAGTGGACGGTAACGTGGGAAACGTTCCGGGATATGGGCATTGCATTTGCAGCCGCGCTGGTGTTGATTTACATGCTAATCGTGGCGCAATTTGGTAACTTTACCTTGCCTGCGATTATTATGGCACCGATTCCACTGACCTTGATCGGGATTGTGCCGGGTCATTGGCTGATGGATGCGGAGTTCACCGCAACGTCCATGATTGGTTTCATCGCGTTGGCGGGAATTATCGTGCGTAACTCCATTTTGTTGGTGGATTTTGCCCGCGAGGCTGTACTCAGTGGTGAGACGGTACTGGAAGCGGTAATCCGTTCCTGTGAAGCGCGGACACGTCCGATTATTATTACCGCGTTGGCCTTGTTTGGTGGTTCAATGGTAATTTTGACAGACCCCATTTTCCAAGGCATGGCGGTATCGCTGATTTTCGGCGGCGCAGTTGCAACCTTGCTCACCTTGTTGATTATCCCATTAGGGTGTATCAGTGCAGGTGATTCTTTGAGCGGGTTGCCACCGTCTGGTGGTGGTAACAGCGGTGGTTCCCACGGTGGACACACCGGAACAGGTGATGCGCAAGCAGTAAAGTCCGGTAAAAGTATCGGGGTAATCGCGAAGGATACGCTGGTCTACACAGGTATGTACTTGGTGTCGCTGGTGGGTAGCTTGGTGGTCGGCATCATTGGTATTTTTGCGGCATTGCGTAAGTTATTAAAAAAGCCTAAGACCAGAGAAACCATAAAACCGCAGGCAGTACGTCAGGAGCCAAAAAAACAAGCGGTTGCAGTACCAGAAAAAGCAAAGACTGAGCTTGACAACACCACGCCACAACAAGACGAGACGCCTGTAGGTTCAGTAGAGCCTCAAGAGCGCAAAAAATCCTCCGCTAGGCGGGGTATAAAACTCAAGACGGATATTTAATCTGGAAGGAAGACTAGCATGAAGATATTTAACAATAAGCAACGGGCTACCGCTGTTGCCGCAGTGGCAACATCTGCGGCGGTATTTCTGTTGAGTACCAATGTATGGGCGCAAGCGGCAGATTTACCACCGCCACCGCCAGGTCCTTTTATGACGGAGGGTTCTGAGCAGGTAGCAGGTTCTGCCACTGCTCCAGCGGCTTCTGTTGCACCAGCATCCCCCGCTGCATCTGTTGCCCCCGCGATTCCGGCTGCACCTGTTGCCCCCGCGATTCCGGCTGCACCTGTTGCCCCTGTGGTTTCTGCTGCTCCAGAAGCCAAAGCACCGGAAGCGCCTGTTGCCCCTGCTGCTCCAGAAGCCAAAGCGCCGGAAGCGCCTACTGCCCCTGCTGCTCCAGAAGCCAAAGCACCGGAAGCGCCTGTCGCGCCAGCAGCGCCTGCTGCCGCTATGCCAGCGCCAGAAACAGCGTCAGCTCCTGCTGGTACAGTGCCTCAAGTACCTGCTCAGCCAACCGTGCCCGCACAACCTGAAGTACCTGCTCAGCCGGTAGCGCCCGCAGTGCCTGCGCAACCCGAAGTCCCTACTGTACCAGCGGCTCCCGCACAACCTGCTGCGCCTGAAACTAAAGCAGTGCCTGATGCATCAGCCGCACCAACGCCGCCGCCAATGCCGCATCCGCCAGGTTCTTACTATTACCTGTATGCTATTCCAATGCCACAGGGTGTACCCGGTTACAGTAATGCTACAGAGGCAGTGCCTGCGCCGAATATGATGCCTCCTATGCAAGGGCAGCCAGCGCCGCAGCAAATGCCTATGCCAGACATGCCGCAAGGTGGCTACCCTATGCCAATGGGGAATGGTAACGCTGATGGTCAAATGCCAATGCCACCACAGCAACCACCTGTGCAGCAATAATATACCTGACCTGTAGCCCGCCTGTGAGGGCGGGTTGCCGATGCAACCAAACGAAGAGAGCCTTGAATGATTACGTTGATTGGCAACCTCAAGGGTGGAACCGGTAAAAGCACCATAACGTTTAACCTAGCGTTGTGGGTGGCCACCCGCCACAATAAGCACGTGGTGGTATATGACCTTGACCCTCAAGGAACCACCGCCGATGCTTTTGAAATTCGTCAGGAGGAAGGTTTTTTGCCTGCCATTACACCATTGACATCCGTCAGTGACTTGGGTGTACAAGACAACAAGTCTGAAGTGTTGGTGGACATGGGGCTGGCTGATATGGCGGCGGTTGAAATGGCGATCAGTAAGGCAGAGCGTATTGTTGTGCCAGTTGCACCGAGTCAGGCAGATATTTGGTCTACTCAGCGTTTTCTGAAAATGATTGCCGATATTCGTCAGGGACGTGCAGTTGAAATACTCGGTGTGATCAACAGGGCAGATACCCATCATGCAGTACGCGAAACCTCAGAAGCGGCTGAAGCCATGCAACTGTTGCCCGGCTTGAGCTTGTTGGAGCCACGGCTGTACATGCGTACTACGTATCGGCGTTCGTTTAGTGAAGGTTTGGCAGTGTTTGAAATGGAGCCGCGTTCTAAGGCGGCGTTGGAACTGGATGCATTGGGACGTGCTTTGTATCCTGTATAGGTATTATTTTTAATAAATCTGGGGTTTTAAGGAGATTCAGATGCATATTTTTAGTTGGTTAATGAAACATCCGATTTTGCTGGCGTGGTTGCTGGCTATTGTTGCCATCCTGCTGAATTTCAGTATGGGTACTAAGTCAGTGGAACATGCTGACAAGGTTAGTGCGGAACATGGACAACCTGCTGCGGAACAGCCCGTTCAAGCTGCTGCACCAGCGGTAGTTGCGGAACAGCCCGTTCAAGCTGCTGCGCCAGCGGTAGTTGCGGAACAGCCCGTTCAAGCTGCTGCGCCAGCGGTAGTTGCGGAACAACAGCCCGTTCAAGCTGCTGCGCCAGCGGTAGTTGCGGAACAGCCCGTTCAAGCTGCTGCGCCAGTGGTAGTTGCCGAACAACAGCCCGTTCAAGCTGCTGCCCCGGCGGTAGTTGCGGAACAACAGCCCGTTCAAGCGGTTGCCCCGGTGGTAGTTGCGGAACAACAGCCCGTTCAAGCGGTTGCACCGGCTATAGCTAGTACGCCAGCGGATTTGTTGCGTGCGGCGCGTGAAGCTTACTGGGCAAA
>JBEUIR010000033.1:0-13716 GCA_040415395.1 Candidatus Thiothrix namsaraevi | reverse complement strand
GAAGCAGCAACATGGAAAACCTGGGCGTGGGCAGCAACGCATCCGACGATTTACCATGCCGGTTCGACGCTGGCGACGCACTTCAAAGGCATGTTGCCGACCAATCTGGGCGCGTGGACGACGGTACGTAGTGCGCCGACACTGGCGAAATCCACCTTGCACCAACAAGCAAAACATCTGGGAGTTGACCATGAGTAATACGGCACGCGCTAATATCCTTGCCCGCTTGCGCGAATCACAACGCCCAGATTGCGGCCTTAGCGAACGTGATTACCTGAGCCGTTACGATTGGGATACGGCGGAACGGGTACGGCGTTTTACCGAACGCATGGTCGCAGTACGCGCCGAAGTGCATCACGCCACACCCGAAACGTGGCTGGATGTGGTCAGCCACGTGTGTGCAGCCAAGGGTTTGAACAACCTGTTGGTTTCGCCCGAAACCGTGCTGGGCAAACAGATTCACGCGCAAGCCGACCGCTTTCCCATTCTCAAAACCTACGACCAGCCGATTGAAAACTGGAAACAGGAGCTGTTTTACGGCGTGGATGCAGCATTCACCGGCACGGCTGGCGGCATTGCGGAAACGGGAACGTTGATCCTGATGCCATCCGCTGACGAGCCGCGTTTGATGTCGCTGGTTCCACCCGTGCATATTGCGCTGCTGGAAGTGGATAAGCTTTACACCACGTTTGCGGAGGCTGTGCAGGTGCAAGGCTGGGTGCAAGCGGGAATGCCGACGAATGCGTTGCTGATTTCGGGGCCGTCGAAGTCGGCGGATATTGAGCAGACGCTGGCGTATGGGGTGCATGGGCCGAAGGAGTTGGTGGTGGTGTTGGTTTAAACGCCTGACGATTGAAGTTAGCTGAAGCAGCCCAGTAACAGTTCTAGTTCTGGGATCTGCTCACGCTGTTGCTCAAGAACCTGTATGCCAAGCTTGTCTTGGTATGTTGCTTCATCCATCAAGTCACCCCCGAAAATTCTGGCACAAGCCTGTTTACACTCTTCCGAACGGTGTGGTGGCGTATGCCCTAAAATACGCAGCAATAACCCTTCGATACAGGGCGTCGCACCAATCAGGGTGATGTTCCACTTTTTGGCACGTTCGCGGGCTTCTTTCGACCATTCAACATCCGTATCCATCAAAATGGCAACACGATCATAGGCGTGATTCTTGATGATATTTTCGGTGTAGCGCACGATAGCTTCGGGGCTGCCACCTGTTGCCGAGCGGATGGTAATGGCTAAACCAGAGCCGCGTTGCCCGTACAGGTTTTTGAGGTGTTTCAGAAATGCCTTTTCCGTTGCGCCTTCGCCCATGATCAGGATAGTGCGATTAGCTTTGCGCTTTTTTACAGTTGCCACGCGATTACCTGTCAAAGATTGGGGACTGCGCCATACGCGCCGGAGCGGTATTTGGCATACAAATTATCATCCCGGCGAACGCCTTCCATATCGCTGAGCAACCACGCTTCGCTGTTACCCTGCGGGTCTTTCTCTACCAACAACACTTGATCTTTGCTCAACATCTCCAGAATTTCGTGCGAATGTGAACTGAAAATAAGCTGTGCTTGCTTGGGGTTGGTGGCTGGATTGATGAACAATTCCAGCAGTGGTACTAACATATCAGGGTGTAAATCCGCTTCCAGTTCATCAATGACAGCAACGCCGCCCAAGGTCAAAGCAGGCAATAAAATACTCAGTAACGTGTAAGCGCGTTGTGTGCCACTGGATTCACGCCACAATTCCAATTGGCGTTCTGCTTGTCCATTGTGGTGAATCCCGTAAGGCACGCTGATTTCCAAGCTTTTCTGGGTTTTGGGGTCAGTGACGGTTTCAGATTTGATGATCACTGCCTGCAAGCCCAAATCGAGTTTGCACAGCAAGTCAGAGGCTTGTTTGCCCAACGATTTGTTGCGCTGAAACACTTCGGTCACCTCGAGTAATTCATCAATACGAGAAGCGGCGGAGACGCGCCCAAGGCTATTCACGTTGGTGAAAATCTTGCCGCAAACAAGCCGCATCTGCGTGGCAAGCTCTACCCCGTATTGCGCCGCAGTAGAAATCAGGCTGGCATTCTGGCGTACCTTGGCAGCTTCTTTCCTGTCAAAGCCGAAATCTTTTTGGGCGATAGTGTATTGGTGGGATTTTTCATTCCATTCCCGCTTAAAGATATAGCTGTACAGCTTGCTGGTTTTGACGAATAACGTTTCGTAAACCACCCGTTGTTTGTTCAGCGTCAGTTCGTAGCGGTACAACTGCTTAAACAACACGGCTATCCCAAAGAAAAAATTTCCACAGTCGGTGAATTATTCAAAAAAGAAGGTTTGATTTCTTCCCCACTGGAAGAACGTACCCGTTTCATTTTCGCCTTATCGCAAAGTGTGCAAGAAACCTTATCGCAAATTGACGGTGTGTTAGTCGCACGGGTACACGTGGTATTGCCTGAAAACAACCCGATTGATAAGGAAGTCAAGCCATCTTCTGCTTCGGTCTTCATCAAATACAATCCCGCTTACCGTTTGGAAGACATGAAATCAGACATTAAGTTGATCGTTGAGAAAAGTATTGAAGGTTTGACTTACGATAAAGTGTCCGTGGTAATGGTTCCAGCTCAGTTTTCGGCAACCAATTAGTAGATTGGCGGTTCGTCTGCTGGGCGGGTGCGGAATAGTTTTAGTACCCACATGTATTGTTCAGGGTGTTCTGCGATAAGTGTTTGTAGCCCTGTATTCAGAATCTGCGCATTCTGAGCTTCATCTTTACCGGGGAAATCGGGCAAGGGACTGCCGATGACAATCTCATAAGCGCCTTGTGCTGGATTAAAGAATGCCATGATCGGCAAAGCAACCGCTTTACCCAATTTTGTTAGTCGTGCCGGTGTGGTCAGCGTGGCTTTGGGAGTGCCGAAAAACGGGGCGAACACGGAATGTTTGCTGCCATGATCTTCATCCGGCAAAAAGAACATTAAGCGTCCGGGTTCCAGCGCTTTTACCAATTTCATCATGCCTTCTTCACGCGCTACCACAAATTCCACATCTTGTAGACGGCTACGGGCAATCAGCCAGTTGATGACAGGGTTGCGAAACGGTTTGTACGAGCCGTAAGCGCGGTAATATTGCCCGATAGCAATCGGCGCGAATTCTAACCATACCGAATGACCTAGCATTAGGATGACATTCTGTCCGGCAGCAATGGCTTGATCGACGTGTTCACGCCCGCTAATGCGGGTGCGTTGGTAGACGTGGCTGCGGGCGCGGAAAAACAGCAGGCTGTAATCCAGCATGGCGTTGGCATATTCCTGTAAATGGCTTTGCGCCATTTGCTCACGTTGAGAGTCAGTCAATGCGGGGAAGCACAAGCGCAAATTGCTTAATACGACTGCGCGGCGTTTGCGATTGTGGCGGTAAATCCAGTTGCCCAAGTGTCTGCCAAGCCAGCGGCGGGCTTGCCAAGGCAGCCAAGCGATTCCGGCAAATACCCCAACGCCTGCCCAAGTGAGCCAGTGTTGGGGCGCGAGTAATTGGCGCGGGAATGCGGTCACGCTTGTGGTTCGCAATGGATGTTATCAGCCAGCATTCGTGCTGCAAACCAAGTAGCAGCGGGGACGACATCAGCAGCACGACCTTTGATCCCGAAGTCGATTTTGCGGCGTTCAACCGTGCTGGGTAGGCTGGAAATGCGCACGGCGGGAAAGGTTCTGAGCAGTTCTTCCATCATCGGGATCAGTTCGCTTTCTTGTACCGAATGCAGTGTCCAGCGTTGTTCAATCGGCGGGGCGGTGTCGAAATACTGTGCGTAGTACGTGTCTAGCGCCCACTCAACCATCGGCCATGCCATATTGGGAAAGCCGGGTACAAAGTGGTGATGTTGCAGTTTGAAGCCGGGAATTTGGTTGATGGGGTTGGGAATTAAACTTGCACCGTCGGGCAGTTCGCTCATGCGAATGCGATTGGGGTAAGCCTCTTCCCCGAAGCGCCCTTCGATCAGGGCAACGGCTTGCGGGTGGCGCAAGAGCTTGACACCCGCCGCTGCGGCAGCCGCTTGGCGGGTTAAATCGTCCGGGGTTGCGCCAATACCGCCGAAGCTGAACACAATGTCGTCACTCTGCATGGTTTCACGCAGGGTTTGCAGCAATAAATCCCAATCGTCGCCGATCATGCGTACCCACGCCAGCGCTAAGCCGCGAGCTTTCAGGAAGCTCATGACTTGCGGCAGGTGTTTGTCTTGGCGCAAACCGCTGAGCAGTTCGTCACCGATGAGAATTAGCCCGACTTTCATTTTTTTGCACCTTTAGCCATGGCGTTTTGTAAGGTCTGTTCGGCTTGTTTTTGTTGTGTCGCCTCTGACCAATTCGCTGAGGTTTCCGCCCAGCCCGTGGTGTGTTGCTGGATAATGTCGGCAAGTGCCTGAATGTGGTCTGGGTTGGCATTGAGCGCGGGGATGTAGTGGTACGTTTCCCCGCCTGCGTGTTGGAAATATTCGCGGTTTTCTTCGCGGATTTCTTCTAGCGTTTCAAGGCAGTCGGCGGCAAAACCGGGGCAAATTACGTCAACATGTTTGATGCCCTCACTCGGCAAGGCTTGCATGGTTTTGTCGGTATAGGGTTGTAGCCATTCCGCTTTGCCAAAGCGGGATTGGAAGGTGACGCGCCATTCGTTGGGGCGCAGGTTGAGTTCTTCCGCCAGTAAGCGTGCAGTTTTATGGCATTCGCAGTGGTAGGGGTCGCCGAGCATCAGATTGCGTTTGGGGATGCCGTGGAAGGACATGAGAAGTAACTGTCCGCGTGGGTGGTTGTTCCAATGCGTGAGTACGCTGTTGGCAAGCGCTTTGATGTAGCCGGGGTGATCGTGGTAGTGATTGACGAGACGCAGTTCGGGCATCCAGCGCCAGCGTTTGAGTTCGTCGAACACTTTGTCGAAGGTGGTGGCGTTGGTGGCAGCGCAATATTGGGGGTAGAGCGGTAACACCAGCACGCGCCGCGCTCCGGCTTCTTTGAGCTTTAGCAGGGTGGAGGGAATAGAGGGGTTGCCGTAGCGCATGGCTAGAGCAATTTTTACCGGCCCGTTGAAGCGGATTTCCATCTCTTTCTGGAGTGCTTTTTGTTGTTGCAGGGAAATGCTCATCAGCGGTGAGCCGTCTTCCGTCCACACGGTTTTGTATTTTTCGGCACTTTTGGCGGGGCGGGTGTTGAGGATAATGCCATGCAGGATGACGTTCCAGATAATTCGGGGAATTTCCACGACACGCGGGTCAGAGAGGAACTCTTTCAAGTAACGGCGTAACGCTGCTTTGTCGGGCGCGTCGGGTGTGCCTAAGTTGGTGATCAAAATACCGGTGCATTCCGATTTGCCGTGAAAGTAGTCTTGTTCATTGATAAAGCGGCTCATAGTTGGCTATTTCCTTTGCGACTTTTTTCATAAGGGTATTTTACGTGACCAAAACGCACGACCAGTACTGCGAGGGAAATCAGCAGAATAGAGAGGGAAATTGCCAGCATTTGCCATGGGTCCAGTGCTTTCATGTCGAGAATCAAGTAGCGGGCGAGGGCGACCATGCCGATGTATAAGGGCATCCGTACTGGTACCTCCCCAGATTTCAGGTAAATCACCACCATGGTAATGATTTCTAAATAAATAAACAGCAGCAATAGATCGGCAATCTGCACTTTACGTTGAATGAAAATGACATAAACTTCCTGTCCCACCGCAATAACGGTGGCGAGGGTAATAATGCCGAGGAGCAGGTATTCGATCCCATGCAACAATTTCTGGCTAACAGAAATGTTCGGTTTGTCCATACGTGGGTATCCTTGTATCGTTAGCGTTTTGGTAACGTTGGGTAGGTTAAATGATGCAGCCTGATTTGCAAGTGTTGGCGCAGGAAATACGTCAAATTGCACGCGCGGAAATTTTACCGCGTTTCGAGCATGTGGGGTTTGCGGTAAAGCAAGACGGCAGTTTGCTGACAGAAGCGGATTTGGCAACGAATCAGCGTATTGCGGCATTTTTGGCTCAGAATTGGCCTGAGATTGCGTTTTTGAGTGAGGAAATGGAGCGCGAGGAACAGGCGCGTTTGTTGCGCGACGCTGATGCGTTGTGGTGTCTGGATCCGTTGGATGGTACGAGCAATTTTGCGGCGGGTATTCCGTTATTTGCGGTCTCACTGGCGTTGTTTCAGCGTGGTGAGGTGGTGCTGGCGCTGACTTACGATCCGGTGCGTGATGAAATGTTTACCGCGCAACGCGGGCAGGGGGCATGGCTGAATGGTAAGCCCTTGCGTTGTCATTCCAGTGCGTTTCAGTTGCGTAATGCGGTGGCGATTGTGGATTTCAAACGTTTGTCACCGGCGTTGAAGCAAGCCTTGATGACGAGTCCGCCCTATGGTTCGCAGCGTAATTTGGGCAGTTGTGTGCTGGAATGGGCGTGGATGGCCGCGAATCGTGGCAATCTGTATTTACACGGTGGCATGAAGTTGTGGGATTTGGCAGCGGGTTCGCTGATCTTGGCGGAAGCGGGGGGCTATGCCGCGACCTTGCAGGGTGAGCCGGTGTTTGTGGCTGCGTTAGCGCCGCGTTCGGTGGTGATTTCGCCTGATCCGGTGTTGTTTGCGGCGTGGTTGGGTTATTTGCAGGCGCAACAGTGAATCTGGCACGGCACACACAGCCCATTGGGGTATTCGATTCGGGTTTGGGGGGGATTTCGGTCTTGCGTGAAATTCACCGCTTGTTGCCTGCGGAACACCTGATTTACGTGGCGGATTCGGCTCATGCGCCTTACGGGGCAAAAACCTCGGATTACATCCGGGCGCGTAGCAAGCAGGTGGCGGATTTTTTGCTGGAACAAGGTGTTAAAGTGCTGGTGGTGGCGTGTAATACGGCCACGGTTCATGCGGTCGCGTATTTGCGCGAAACTTTGCCGATTCCGGTGGTGGGAATTGAGCCTGCGGTGAAACCCGCCGCACGCTTGACGCAAACCGGGGTGATTGGGGTGTTAGCCACGCAACAAACGGTGAATAGCCCGCGCTTGCAGCAGTTGATTCGTGATTATGCGGCGGGGGTGCAGGTGATTACGCAAGCCTGCCCCGGTTTGGTGGAGCATGTGGAGGCGGGGGATTTTAGTAGCACGGCAGTTCGCCAATTGCTCAAGCATTATACCTTGCCCTTGCTGGATGCCGGAGTGGATACCTTGGTGTTGGGGTGTACGCATTACCCGTTTCTGGCAGAGGCGCTCGTGGATGTGACCCACGGTAGAATGACTATCTTGGAAACCAGTACGCCAGTGACGCATCAATTGATGCGGGTGTTGGAACAAGAA
Source organism: Candidatus Thiothrix namsaraevi (assembly GCA_040415395.1). Lineage (GTDB taxonomy): Bacteria > Pseudomonadota > Gammaproteobacteria > Thiotrichales > Thiotrichaceae > Thiothrix > Thiothrix namsaraevi. Next base: position 6,403 of record JBEUIR010000033.1, on the reverse strand, counting down.
AATTTACGCTGCCCGCAAACAGGGCAGGGCAGCGTGCAATTCTTTTCCAGTAAAGCCGATCAGCAGCATGTGAACAGCATCCAAACCTTATGGCAACACCGGGTCGCGGTGACGTTATTGCCGGATGTTTACCGCTGAACGGGTTTAGTGGTGGTGATGACCGCCTTCGCCGTGAGCGTGACCGTGAGCCACTTCTTCTTCAGACGCAGTGCGTACATTGAGGATAGTCACATCAAAGGTCAGGGTTACGCCTGCAAGCGGGTGATTGGCGTCGATGGTCACGCTATTGGCATCCACGGCAGCGATGCGAATCGTTTGATTGCCTGCGCCGGTTTGGGCGTGAAACTCGGCACCCGCGAAGATTTGTTCATCAGGAATGCCTGCAAACATGTTGCGCGGGACTTGTTGGGTCATGCGTTCGTCGTATTCGCCATAGGCTTCGGCAGGTGGCACAGTGACCACTAAGCTGTCGTTGGCTTGTTTGCCGGTTAACTGTTTTTCCAGCCCCGGAATAATATTGTCAGCACCGTGCAGGTAGGCGAATGGTTGCGCGGCGTCCGCTTGATCGAGTACTTGACCTTGGTCGTCGGTGAGGGTGTAGGTCATAGTGACCACGGTGTGTTGTGCGATTTGCATCGGGTTTCCTTAGAGTAGAGAGACTATTGGGGTTATATATCGGTAGTTTGGTGTCAAGTATGGCTTGGCTAGGAAATTTTTCAAGTGCAGGAATGGAACGTGATAAACTTTCCCACTGCTTTTTCTGGTTTTATGTGAAAAATAACGATGAGCTTACAAATTCCTCCTTTTGAACGGGCGCGGGTATTGGTGGTCGGCGATGTGATGCTGGATCGCTATTGGTCGGGTCAAACCTCGCGCATTTCCCCTGAAGCCCCGGTGCCGGTGGTGCATGTCAAAGCCAATGAAGAACGCCCCGGTGGTGCGGCAAACGTGGCGTTAAACATTGCCAGCCTTGGTGGGCAGACGGTGTTGCTGGGCTATGTGGGTAATGACGAGGCGGGCAGGTCGCTGGCGAATACCTTGCAAGCGCGTGGGGTGCAAACCCATTTTGTGGCGCTGGATAATGCGCCGACGATTACCAAGTTACGGGTGCTGAGTCGGCATCAGCAGTTGATTCGCTTGGATTTTGAGGAGGGGTTTGCGGGGCAAGATCATACGCAACTTTTCAACCAGTTCAAGGCGTTGTTGGCAGCGGCCGATGTGGTGGTGTTGTCCGATTACCGCAAAGGGACGCTGGAGCAGGCGCGGGAATTGATTGCCTTGGCGCGAGCAGCCGGTAAGTCGGTAGTGGTTGACCCCAAAGCGCAGGATTTTGCGACGTATCAGGGGGCAACGGTGATTACGCCGAATCTGGCAGAATTCCGTGAAGCCGTGGGCGAATGGGCGGATGAGGCGGACTTGGTGCAACGTGGGCAGGCATTGCTGGCGCGTTGTGAGTTGGGGAATCTGTTGCTTACCCGCAGTGAACAGGGCATGACGTTATTGCGGCATGAGTTTGCGCCATACAACTTGCCGACCCGTGCGCGTGAAGTATTTGATGTGACCGGGGCAGGGGATACCGTGGTGGCGGTGTTGGCGGCAAGCATGGCGGCGGGTTTGCCGCTTGAACAGGCAATGGGGTTGGCAAATCTTGCAGCAGGGATTGTGGTGGGCAAGGTGGGGACGGCAACGGTTAGCGTGCCTGAATTGCACAAAGCCTTGCAGCAACACCATGCGCAGGTGAAAGGCGTGGTCAGTGAGGCACAATTGTTGGCAGCGGTGCAAGAGGCGCGTATCCACGGCGAACGGATTGTGATGACCAACGGTTGTTTCGACATTTTGCACGTTGGGCATGTGACGTATTTGGAGGAAGCCCGCAAGCTCGGCGACCGTTTGATTGTGGCGGTGAATACGGATGAATCTGTGCGAGCGTTGAAAGGCCCGACACGCCCGGTGAATACCATGGCAAACCGAATGCGCATGTTGGCAGCGTTGGCGTGTGTGGATTGGGTGGTGGATTTCAGCGAAGACACGCCCGAACGTTTGATTTGCGCGGTTAAACCGGATTTGTTGGTGAAAGGTGGGGATAACGATCCGCAGAAAATCCCTGGCAATCGTTGCGTGTGGGATAACGGTGGTGATGTGGTGGTGCTGAGTTTTGTGGATGGGGTGTCGACGACTAACACGATTGCACGGATTCAGGGTATGGAGAAAGAAGCGTAATGCAGGTTGATGTTCTGATCATTGGTGGTGGCATTGCTGGGTTATGGTTGCTGGCGGAATTGCGTGCGCAAGGCGTTCATGCGCTGTTAGCCACCGATGAATTGGGGAAGGGGCAAACCATTGCATCGCAAGGCATTATTCACGGTGGAACCAAATACGCGCTGACCGGCAAGGTGACGGGGGCAACGTTGGCAATTGGCGATATGCCGCGTTTGTGGCGGGCTGCTCTCAATGGCGAAGGTGCGGTCGATTTGCGTAAGGTTAACGTATTGGCGGAATCGCAATTGTTGTGGACATCGGGCGGACTCGGTTCACGCATGACCGGCTTTTTTGCCAGCAAAGCGATGCAAAGCCGGATGGAGGCTGTGCCACGTGATGCTTACCCCGACTTGTTCCGGCATTCTGAATTTCACGGCGGTTTGTATCGCTTGGATGAACCGGTGTTGGATGTGCCGTCATTGTTGGAAACGTTGCGTGAACAATTGGCGGATGCACTGGTACAGGTGGATGCGCAACGTTCGGGTTTGCAACCCGCAAAAAATGGTTATGGTTATCAGGCAGTGTTACCTAACGGTCAGGTGCTGGCGATTGCCGCGCAGCAAATCATTCTGACCGCAGGGGCAGGTAACGAGGCACTATTGACCAGTATTGCCTGCCGTTGTCAGCCGCCACCGCTGCTTCCTAAGATGCAGCGCCGCCCCTTGCAAATGGTGATGGTGCGCGGCAATTTGCCGCTGCTGTACGCTCATGCTTTGGGGATGAGTGATAAGCCACGCGCTACGATTACGTCACATCGGGATAAGCACGGCAAGACGGTGTGGTATATCGGCGGACAACCGGCAGAGCAGGGCGTGGGCAAACCTGCGGCTGAGGTGATTGCTGCTACTCAGCATGAAATGGCGCAACTGTTACCGTGGGTCGATTTTGGGGGAATGGAATGGTCAACCTGGCTGGTTGACCGGGCGGAAGGTTGCCAGCCGGATGGCAGCCGCCCTGATCAGCCGATGGTGCAGCGCTTTGCGAATGTGACGGTGGCATGGCCGACCAAATTGGCGTTTGCACCGATGTTGGCCGCACGGTTGCGCACGGAGCTGGGGATGCTGGCAAGCGCAGAAGCTGCACTCGACATTGCTGCCGAGCCGTTGCCTACACCGCCGGTTGCTACTAGTATTTGGGATATGGGTTAACGGAATAATGAGAGCGTCACGTCGACCTCCAGTGCTTGGCTACCTTCACGCAATAAGCTGATCTTTACCTTGCTGTGACGCGGGTAGTTATCCAAAAGTTTGTTTAATTCGTTGATATTGTTAATGGGCTGCCCGTCAAGCGCTTGAATGATGTCACCCAAAATCAGGTCATCGCTTGCGGTCAGTTTGGTTTCACGAATGCCCGCGAGTGCCGCAGGTGTGTTGGGTTGCACCCGCAGCACTAATACCCCGTGTGTGTTCAATTTAGCTGTAATGCGTTCACTGATATTGTCATCCATCACCACTCCCAACACAGGGCGCGTGTAACGCCCGTCTTTGACTAGGCGCGGCACTACACGATTCACCACATCCACGGGAATGGCAAAACCAATCCCCGCAGAAGCACCGGAGGGGCTGTAAATAGCGACGTTGACCCCAATCAAACGTCCAGCACTGTCCAGCAAGGGGCCGCCGGAATTGCCGGGGTTAATGGCGGCATCGGTTTGAATCAAACCATCCATGCTACCGCCTTCTTCCGCATCAATGCTGCGGCGTAATGCCGAAATAATGCCCGACGTTAAGGTGTGATCAAGACCAAAAGGATTGCCAATCGCTAATACATTTTGCCCCACGCGCAAATCACTGCTGCTGCCAATTTGCACGGGCGGTGGGGCATCTGCCATATCACGCAGGCGTAATACGGCTAAATCGTGTTCAGGACTGGCACCGACCACATCGGCTTCAAAAACGCGCTGGTCAGCAAACCGAATCTTGGCGGTGTCATGACCTTCGACTACGTGGTAATTGGTGACGATATGTCCTGAATTGTCCCAGACAAAGCCCGTTCCCGTGCCTTGTGGAATTTCACGAATATTACGGCTCCACAAGTTCAATACCCGCTCCACGGTGGTGATGTAGACCACGGAAGGGCTGTTACGCTCAAAAATGGCAATGGTGGCTTGCTCATCCGCCGCCAAATCACCACGCGCAGTGACGGTGCGCGGCTGATTCCCCGCCGTTTCTTGAAACCACGGAACCCATACCGGTTGCGCGACCCACAGCAAGAGCACTGCCAGCAATACCCACAAAAACAATGCCAGCGAACGGTTTCCATTCATGAATTATGGCTCCCCTAAGTCGAGGGTGAACAGGGTCAGCGTGGTGGGCAGAAAATCTTCATTGCCATCATCGCCGATCATCAAATACTGATTACCCTGAATATGGGTCAGCCCCTCGTAATTATCAACCAGCAAATGACTCGATAACACTTTCAGGTCTTGCAGCGTACACGCCTGATCTTTGGAACATTGTTGGAAATCCAAATAACGCAAGCTCACCACCATTGGGTTGGGAAACCCTGACCAAGCGCGTTCCATCACCAATAAATTACCATTGGGTAAGGCTTCCAGCGCACTGATACCGCTATTTGTCGCAGGGTAAGCCATGAACGACCATTGCTGCCCTTTGGTCGAGTACAAGGTGTGCAAATTGCGTGGTTGACCTTTGAGTGGCATTTCCGGGGCGGTTATAAAGCCGTAACGTGGATGAAAAGTGATAGATTCCAACGAGTTATTACCGTGTTGATAGGCGTTTTTGTCGTCCAACTCAGCCGGTAAGCTAATGTTTTTAATCGCTTGGCCTTGTGGGGTAAACCGAATAATGCGTGGAATGCCCTCAAATGCAATCACGAGTTGCGAATCACCGGTTTTGCCATTATTGGCATTCATCAAGGTTAACCCTTCAGAATCGCGACGACCTTTTTTAATGCGTTCACCGTCCTTATCCATGAGGTTGGCGGCATACACTGCTTCAGCCGCTGTCAGGCGATTGCCTTGGATGTCGAGTTTGAAGTGAAAAATGGCTCCTTTGTCGGAAATGGCGTAGAGCAATTGCTCATCCTGATCCCAGACTAAACCCGATAGTTCACTGATTTTGATGCCATTCACTGTATGCGGTGGAATCACTAAGCTGTTCTGCACTTCCAAAACAGGTGTTGCATTCACATTGATAGACATCAACATTGTCTGCATCACTAACAATAACAATAATCCAAAACGCCTCATGCTGACTCCTCATCCTTTATTGGCAAATGAATGCACGCAGCATCTTAATGACCTCCGCATGTACTGTAAACCTGTCATTCGTCAGATGATCACTACCGTTAATAATTCCAATAAATACAATTAGATGATTAACCTTGAAATTAGCACCTATACTGTTTTTGGCAGTTGCCGAAATACATAAATTTACCACGGTTTAAAGGAGTCTACTTATGGGTGCGGAGATTACTCAAATTCTAGTCATGTTGGGCATTGGTGCGGTCGCTGGTTGGCTGGCTGGTATCATCATGAAAGGCGCAGGTTTCGGTCTGATTGGTAACATCATTGTGGGGATCGTTGGCTCGGTCATTGGCACGTTCGTAGGTGGTCTTTTGTCTGTAAACCTGGGTGTTGGTCCATTGTTGGGAACCCTGATTTGGGCGGTGATTGGCGCGGTTATCCTGTTGTTCATTATCGGCTTGGTGAAACGCGCATAGCCTTTCCAGACACGTTTTGTCATACTCGAACGCCGCTTATTTCAGAGCGGCGTTTTTGTTGGTGAACCCCCATGCCGATACCCGATTATCAAACCTTGATGCGCCCTTTGTTGCAACTGGCAGCCGATGGGCAAGAACACAAATTGCGCGATGCGACGCTTACCCTTGCCGAACAATTTCAACTGAGTGAAGCCGAACGCACCGCCATTTTGCCCAGTGGCACGCAATCGGTGTTTGGCAATCGGGTAGGCTGGGCGCGTTCCTACCTCAAGCAAGCGGGGGCGTTGTATTCGCCGCGCCGTGGCTGTTTTGTGATTACCCCGCGTGGGCAGCAATTGCTGGCAGCTAATCCGCACAGCATCCGCATTGCTACGCTGGCAACATTCCCCGAATTCCAAGAGTTTAAAAACCGCCGCCAGGTCACTAAGACCGAGAGCGGGCAAACGCTGGACATGGATTC
>JBEUIR010000032.1:0-13766 GCA_040415395.1 Candidatus Thiothrix namsaraevi | reverse complement strand
GTATTCACATCGTCATCCACCACGATAATGAACTTGGTGTACATAAACTGTGTCATCTCCCATGGGATCATATTCCCTCAAGGAGCTACCCACTCTTCAAAGCGCGGGTTACAGGCTGACAGGGAGTTGCGGCTTAAATAGTGAGCCATTTCACTTTTTTCTGCACAAAATGGCACAAACGCCAATCCAGTTGTCACGCGCTTACGTAATACCTCAAGACATGTCGATACCAGCGCTGCCTGAACCCTGACAACGAACGATTGGAGAGCCATGATGAATAACCTTAGCCGACGTAATCTCACCTATCCGCGTGTGGGCGGTGCCAGCGTATTGCTGGCAGCCTTACTGAGTGGCTGTAATGGAGGGAGCAGCAATAACGCGACTGTCACCCCCAACCCGAACCCCACATCCGTAACGCCTGTGACACCTGACCCGTCAGCGGTTTCCCCCGTTGCCTTGGGCAAAACTGTATTCAGCTACGAAACCTTTGGCAATGAACGTTTTTGGACGGATGCGATGCGTTTGCCGCAAGGCTTGGCGGGCGCAGGCGTTACCCCGCTGGATGCCCTGAAGCTGGGGCTGAACGTAAATGTGGAAGCCTTATCGCCGGGGACAGCCACTGCTCTAGTCGGCGCGTTAGACCAAATTAAGGCAGGCACATCCCCCAGCGCTACCGTGCTGGCAAAGCCGGAAGTGACCCTAGCCTTGATCAACGAGGGCGCAGTTATCGGCGTTGTACCCTTCGATGCGGCAGGCAAGCGCAAACCCTTGGGCAGTGATCCCGCGTTCAAAAATGATAGTGTTTTCAACCCGCTGGTCGGCGACCGTATCGGGGTATCGTGTGCCCTGTGTCATGCCGCCACCAATAATTCCATCGTACCCGCAGGATTTGCAGGCCCCGGTTCAGTCGGCAAACAGGTCGATGGAGTGCTTGCGGAAAAGTTGGATGTCGGGGCAATTTTTGCCGCAGCAGAGAACCCGTTGGCGTATTTGCCCTTCCTGCAATTGTCGTATGATGCGTTGGGCAATGCGACCTTGGGGCGTGGCGATTTCACCGGTATTAAAAGCAGTGATTCGCTTGCGGATCAAACCACAGCCGCCCGCAAATACCTCACCGGCATGAGCGCTGAAGGCTTGCGCCATTACCCGATTAGCTCGTTTGACGCGACCCCGGATGGTATCGGCAATGCCACGTACATCCCGCCGTTTTTCCGTACCGACCTTGCCGCGCCGTGGGGTAGCAGTGGTGCATTTGAGAAGCTGGATGATTTCAATAATTTGGTGTACACCGTGGCGCTCGACCCGACCAGCTTGTTAACTAAAGATGGGCGTGCTTTCCTGAATTTCCTCGCAGGACCGGTGGGGGATGAAATTGCCGCACGTTATGAAACGGTGTTGCGGGCAACAAACGTCATCCCCAATACCACGACTTCCGAGACCATCAAACCGTTTGTGACCGCGAATGCTACCGGCATGGCGGCAGGTTCGCCGACTGGCCCGGTGGGTTTGCGGGTGGATGAGAGTAAGTTGCAGGCATTGCGGGCATACACCGATCAATTGCAATCGCCTGCTGCACCGGCGGGTTTGAATCCCGAAAAAGTGGCGTTGGGCGAACAGATTTTCATGATGCCACGTGCTGCGGGTGGGGCAAATTGCATTGCCTGCCATACGACACCGAATAAGGCAGTAGAACGTTTTGTGCGCCCACTCGAACAGATGTACCGCCCTTACAGCACTAATCTGCTGACCTTGCTGGATCGTTCGGATAAGGGCATAACCAATATCCAGAAAACGCTGGCAGGGGCTGACCCGAATTACGACCTATCACTGGTGGTGTTGGATGCCAGTATTCGCGGTGAGCCAGCGAGTGCGCCGGGGTCAAAACCGGGTTACGCCAAACCGTTGTTGCTGGACTTGAATGCCAAGGATGATTTCCTGCATGACGGCTCGGTGGGTGGGGCAACCGCTGCGGCAGGCTTAAACAAACTGCTTGACCCGGCACGCGGTACCGAATCACCGCATCCGTTCTACTTTCCAGGTCTGAGTGCCACGGGTGAGCCGCAAGTGGGGCCGTATTTGGGCGGGGGTAATGGCAGTGCTGGGCGTGAAGCGTTGACCGAATACTTGCGTAGCCGTACTACTCAACAATAAGCGTTCCACGACACACTCCCCTAGCTGTCATGGCTGGGGTTTTAAAGCCTGACAGGATTCCCCCTCATCCGTCAGGCTTGTTTTTTTAACATTAGGGATGGAGTGCTCCTGTGCTAGACTCACAAAATCGTTTTGCGGGAGAGCATGAATGGCACACGATCAGGCCGAACTTTATCCTTTGCTGGCACAAGTGCAGCGGGGTGATCAACAGGCATTGGGCAGTTTTTACGATGCAACCGTGAGCAGGGTGTATGCCATTGCGCTCAAAGTCACCGCGAATCCGGCGTTGGCGGAAGAGATTGTCAGCGATGTGTATTTGCAAGTGTGGCGGGCAGCGGGCAATTACAGCGCCGAACGTGCTACCCCGTTGGCGTGGTTGTTGATGATGGCACACAGTCGTGCGATTGACGCATTGCGCAAAGAGTCCGCCACTACCAAACAGCAGGTGGAATTGAGCGATGATTTCGAGGCAGCCGACACCGATACCCCCGACCCGCTCGATTTAACCTTGGCGGTGGAAGCCGACAGTGCCTTGCAAACCGCTTTACAATTATTGGATGCGGCGCAACGCCAATTGATTGCACTGGCGTTTTATCGGGGCTTGAGCCATCAGGAAATCGCCGCGTATACCGGCGAACCGTTAGGGACAATCAAAACACAGTTACGGCGGGCGCAAGCGATTTTACGCGCCGCCTTGGCGGATTCTTTTCCAGACAGAGGTGTGTCATGAACAGCAATGACGACAACAACGTAATGACAGACGCATTGGACGCGGACCTGGCAGCATTATTGGCAGAACACCACGCCAGTGCGACCCTGCCTGCCGCACTGAAACTGCGGATGCGCACGACTGTGCTGGAAAAAGTGGCGGCAGAAAGTGCGTGCATGACCCCGGGTTTCCAAACCATTCGTGCGGCGGAAGGGGAATGGATATATGCTGTCCCCGGTGCGGCAATCAAAATTTTGCATCAAAGAGCGGATTCGCCTGTGGTCACGTATTTGGCACGGTTGGAGCCGGGGTTTGAAATGCCGGGGCATCCGCACCCCTATGATGAAGAGTGCATTATGCTCGAAGGCGAAATGTGGCTGGGGGACTTGCACCTCAAGGCGGGCGATTACCATTTTGCCGCCAAGGGTGTGTTGCATGGCAAGTTGCGGACAGAAACCGGCGCGTTGGTGTTTCAGAAGGGTGTATTGCCGGTTTGAGTGCGCTTAAGCGTGTGGCAAACCATGCCCGACCAAAGAAGCTTCACCATCAGAATAGGTGCGCACTCGCGTAATCTGCGCGTAGCCCACTTCAAAGCGCAAGCTACGCTGGTAAAGGATGTCGAGCACTTTTGCCAGCACCACCCGAATCACGCCCGCATGAGTCAGCAGTAATACATTTTGCCCTGCGTAAATGCTCTGCAAATCCTGCCAGCCTGCCTGCACACGGTCGATGAAATCTTCCATTGCTTCGCCGTTAGGGGCAATAAAGCGGCGTGGTTGATACCACAAGTGCTGCATCAGTTCGGGGTCTTGCTCCCAGATGGCGGTGTGGGTTTTGCCGATCCAATCGCCGAAATCCATTTCCCCAAAGCGGGCATCGACCACAAACGGGCAATCGAGGCGCTGCGCCAATAAGCGGGCAAAATCGTGGCAACGGCGGCTGGGGGAGCTGATTACGATGTCCCACTTCCCCGGATTGGTGGCGATGGTAAGCTGTTTCCAGCCGTGATTGCCGAGCGGTTCCTGGCTGGGAGCGCAAAACAGATCAGGGGTCACGACTTGCCCGTGGCGCAACAAATCCACCGTTGTCGGCGTGGTAATGATGTCAGAGGATGCAGGTTCTGGAATGTCTGTCATGAGCCGCTCAGACTTTCACCAATTGCAAACGCAATGGGTCGGGGCCACTGATTCGATAGCGGAAACCACTGCCCGGCTCTTCACGCAATGCAATAATTTGCGGTTCAATCGGCAATTCACGCCCTTCACGCGCAATCAACGCAATCACGGTAATGCTGGCAGGACGACCAAAATCAAACAATTCGTTCATCGCACCGCGCAAGGTACGCCCAGTGTAGACCACATCATCCACCAGCAACACATGGCGACCTTCAATCTCAAACGGCAAGTGCGACGGTTTTTGTTGGCGATGCAAACCCACCTGATTGAAATCATCGCGGTAAAACGTCGCGCTGAGTTCGCCGAGTGCTTCGGTAATCGCCAAGCGTTGCTGCAAGGCTTGGGCGACCCACACGCCTCCCGTGTGTAAGCCGACCATCACCGGGTTGCTAATGTGTTTGGCTTGCATCCATGCGCGGGTTTGCTGTTCGAGATGGTCGAGTAATTCGTTGATATTATAGTTTTTGTTGTCCATGAGTGTATTCCTGCATCCAGCTTTCGAGAATGATCGTCGCTGCTATTTGGTCAATTTCTTCTTTACGCACTTTACGCTTGCGTCCGGCTTGGCGGGCTTGTTTCAAGCGCTGTTCCGCTTCCAGCGACGAGAGTTGTTCGCTTACCACGTCGACTGGCAGATGATAACGCCCTTCCAATTGGCGGATAAAGCGTAAAATCGGTTCCTGCATGGCGCTGTCCGAACCATCCAGTTTGCGCGGCATTCCCACTACCAAACGCTTTGGCTGCCATTCTTGCAGGCAACGGCTAATCGCATTCCAATCCGGTACGCCGTCGTGCGCTTGAATGGTCGACTGCGGGGTAGCAATCCCGGTAACGGTATTGGTAATCGCCACGCCAATTCTTGCCTTACCGTAATCAAAGCCTAGCACCGTCATGTGACTCATGCGTGACCCGCCATAACCCCTAATAAGTTCAAATCCACACCAAGAGTACGTGCCGCACCGCGCCAGCGTTCCTGATACGGCATCTCAAATAAAATCGGGGCGCTGGAAGCACAGGTTAACCAGGCATTTTCTTTGATTTCGTGTTCGAGTTGCCCCGGGCTCCAACCCGCACAGCCCAGCAACAGCAAAAAGTGTGCCGGGCCGCGATCGTGTGCAATGTCTTGCAAAATATCGCGTGATGAAGTGAGCGCTAAATCGTCACTGATGCGCAAGGTACTATCCCAGTTACGGTCGCCGTCATGCAGCACAAAACCTTGTTCGGCTTGCACCGGGCCGCCACTGAGCGCGTATTGCCCGGCAATGTGCGGGTCGTCAATGATAATGTCGAGTTGCTCAAATAACTCGCCCACGGTCATATCCAGTGGGCGGTTAATGGTCACGCCGAACCCACCAAATTCATCGTGTTGGCAGATCAGACTGACCGTGTGCTCGAAGTTGGGGTCGCCCATGCTCGGCATAGCAATCAGCAGATGATTACGCAAGTTGAAGGTATCTTGGGTCACGGTTGTTTCGGTCACGCTCTGGCTATTGAGTGTTTAGGGTTCCGCTGTGGAAAATCCACGTGCGAGTGATGTTTAATTGATCCCACTTACGGCGAATTTCATCTGGCAATGCGGGGTAAGGACCTGCGAGTTTAATAATGCGCAGCGCAGCTTTGTCCAGCACGTCATACCCTGATGATAGACTAATTTGCGCGTCAACAACACGCCCGCCATGATCCAGCGTAGCATTGAGGATAAGTTTGCCACTGAGATTGCGCATAATAGCTTCTTCGGGAAAATTGATATTGCCAATGCGCTCAATTTTTTTCACCCAGGCATCAATGTACTCCGCTTCCACCGCGCTTTTGGCACTCACGGCATCAATGAAATGGATGCGCGGGCGGCGGGCATAACGGGCTTCATCTTCATCCATTTCGGCAAGCAATTGCGCAATTTCCTCGGTAGCATCGGTACGCTCATCCGCTACCGGCACGTCTTCCTCTTCCACTGGCTGTTCCGGGTTTTTCTCGACGCGCTTGAAGGTTTCACCCTTAGTGGTGAGGATTTGCGGGGTCACTTTGAACGGCGTGTCGGGGGAACCGGCTGCGGATTGCACCGGCGATTCACCACTGGTTTCGATGGGCAATAGCGAAGACAACGGGCTTTGCGGGCGGTTTTTTTCGTCACTGCTGCCGCTGGCTTGCTGGTTAGCTTGTGCAATGAAATCCACCACATCGGGCGCTTCTGCCGAATGGGTTTGCACGAGGGTAATATCCAGCACGGGCGCGAGGCGGGTATTCTGGTTAATTTCCGGGAGAAAACCCACGCCGAAAATCAGTGCCAAGTGCAACAGCGCGGCAACTGGAAAGGTTTTGGCTAACGGTTCGTCAGCTAGGTTCATTGGCAATACATGCATTGTTATAATACGCAGATAACGTGTCCCACGGACAGGATATTGTTGTTAATATGATCCTGCTTGCTTTTTTTCAAGGTATGCCCCTTTGATTGGGCTTATCTTAGCATTATTGATAACCGCTTGAGTAGAGTTTGATGTTGAAACAAATCATTGGAGTCGTGTTAGCCATGGTGTTGGGCGCGGGTGGTGCTTGGTTCGTAGCGGGTTTGTTTAGCCCGAATGAGTCAGTGAATGAAGCAACCCTGCCCTTACCCCAAGGTGGGGATTTTACCCTGCAAGGGGTTAATGGCGCAGTCAGCCTGAGTCAATTTCGTGGCAAAATCGTGGTGCTGTATTTTGGTTATGCCGCCTGCCCGGATATTTGCCCCACCTCGATGGCAACCCTGAAAGCCGCGCTGGGACAGTTGAATGCCACCGAGTTACCGCAAGTGCAAGGGCTATTTGTCTCAGTAGACCCGGAACGCGACACCTTGGAATACATCCAGCGTTACGTCGGTTATTTTCACCCCAGTTTGATTGGGGTCAGCGGCGAGCAAACGCAGTTGCAAGAAATTACCCGCCGCTATAATGCCTTTTACCGCAAGGTCGACGTGCCGGGGTCAGCAATGGCGTACACCATTGACCATTCTGCGATGTTGTATGTGATCGACAAGCAAGGGCAAGTACGTGAACAAGTGCAACACGCGGTTCCCCCCGCTGAATTAGTCGCTGCTATTCGGCGTTGGTTGTGAGTTTGCGGCACAGCATGTGCTGGTAACGTGCCAGCGAACGCCAAGGTTCTTGTTGCGAATATTGGCGCTCCAGTGGCAACACCTCTTCCAACTTGACGGTTTTGCGTACATCGCGGTACATGTAATCGTAAAAGCAGCGTACCCCCGACCAAGTATGCAATTCCAAGCCCATTGGAGCCAGCCAACTTAAGACTTCATCAGGCTTAAGCGGGGAAATCGGGGCTAAACCGCGTTGCCCGTCACTGGCAATATTGCCTTGGCGCACGGTTTCCAAATCGCCTGCAATCAGCCGCCGCATCACGGTGGAATGGTGGTTGAAAAACATCAGCGACAACCAGCCACCGGGTTTCAGGTGGGATAGCAATTCAGTTAATCCCGCCCGTGGCTGCGCCATCCACTCCAATACTGCGTGAAACGTAATCAGATCAAAACTGCCACAGTCTTGTGCGGCAAGTTCTTGCACACTCGCTTGCACCAATTGGATGGAATGCTGCACACCAGCCGCTGCAATAGTGGTAGCGGCACGTTGCAACATTTCAGTAGAAGGTTCCGCCAACACCACATGGTGGCCTTGTTCTGCCAACCAAATCGCCATTTGCCCCAACCCGCCCCCGGCATCCAGAATCCGTAAAGGGCGGGTATTGACCACCAAGGCTTGCAAATCGTCTTGCAGAATAGCCAAGCGAATCGCCCCACGCGGATCATCGTAGATGCTACGCTGGAAACGTTGAGCTAAACCATCAAAGATACGGTCGTGTTGCATAGCGAAAACCTATGGTAGCTACTAGGAAAAAATACGCAATTTTTGACTAAGATCATAAGAAAAAACTTGACATGTAAACCGGCATTAACTTTTTCTTTGCTATGCTGGTTCCAAGTTGTAAGGACTCTTTCTAATCAACTTGATGTGCCAGAGACCCCTCAACTGACCATATCATCTGGCACATACTTCAACCGGCTGACATTCGTGGCAGCCGGTTTTTTTATGCCTGTGATACTAGGCTGGTTGCTCAAGCGCTTCCCAACGGGTGAATGCGGTTTCCAGTTCGGTTTCCAGCTTTTGCAATTCATCCTGCCTGGCGGCAAGGTGAGCCGTGCCTTGCTGGTAAAAATCAGGTTGGTTCATTAGCTCATGCAGGGCAGCAATCGCCAATTCCAATTGTTCGATTTTGGCTGGTAATTGTTCGAGTTCACGCTGGTCTTTGAAACTGAGTTTTTTGGTTTTAGGGGCAGGTTTGACCACCTCCTGGGGTTTTTCTGCCACTTTTTCAGGTTTAGCCGCAGTAGCAGCGGGTTTTCCAGCTTCAGGCTGCGGGCGTTGCAACAGCCAGTCATCGTAACCGCCTGCGTATTCGCCGATAGTGCCATTATCAAACACGATGGTGCGCGTCACCACCGAGTTGAGGAAACTTCTGTCATGCGAAATCAGCAATAACGTGCCTTGGTAGTCGATCAGCAATTCTTCCAGCAATTCGAGGGTTTCGGCATCGAGATCATTGGTCGGTTCGTCGAGCACCAGTAAATTGGAAGGTTGCGAGAACAATCGCGCCAGCAATAAGCGGTTACGTTCACCACCAGACAGCACTTTCACCGGCTTTTGGATTTGCAGCGGGGTGAACAGGAAATCCTGCAAATAACTGATGATATGGCGCTTTTGCCCGTTGATTTCCACAAAATCGGAACCGCTGGCAATATTGTCACGCAGGTTCTTTTCGCCATCAAATTGTGAGCGGTGTTGGTCGAAATAGGCGACTTGCAAACGTGTGCCGAGCTTCACCGTCCCCGCCGTGGGTTGCAATTGCCCTAATAACAGTTTGATCAGCGTGGTTTTGCCGACCCCGTTAGGGCCGATAATGCCGATCTTGTCGCCGCGCAAGACGGTGGTGTTGAAGTCTTGCATCAACAGCTTGCCATCCCAGCCATAATCGAGGTGTTCGGCTTCGACCACGATTTTGCCGGAATTATCGCCTTGCCCGATTTGCGCGGTGACTTTGCCTTGCAGGTTGCGGCGTTGCTTGAATTCTTCACGCATCGCTTCGAGTCTACGCACGCGACCTTCGTTACGGGTACGACGGGCTTTGACACCTTGGCGTATCCACACCTCTTCGTCGGCTAAACGCTTGTCGAACAACGCGGCTTGTTGCGCTTCGGCATCGAGCGCGGCTTGTTTGTTTTCTTGGTATTTTTGGAAATTGCCCGGCCAACTGGTGAGCTTGCCTCGGTCGAGTTCAATAATGCGCGTCGCCAGTTTTTGCACGAAAGAACGGTCATGGCTGACAAACAACAGCGTGCTTTTGAAGCCCATCAGGAAGTTTTCCAACCATTCAATCGCGGGGATGTCGAGGTGGTTGGTTGGTTCGTCCAGCAATAGCAAATCGGGTTCGGCAACGAGGGCGCGTGCTAACAACGCGCGGCGTTTCCAGCCACCGGATAGGCTTTCAAACAAGGTGTCAGGGTCAAGTTGGATGCGGGAAAGCACCGTGTCGACTTTCCACTGGATTTGCCACTCGTCTTCAGGCTGCACGTCACCTAAGCCTTCTGCCACGATGTCGAAAATGCGGGCAGACAGGTCGTGGGGTACGTCTTGTTGCAGGCGGGCAATTTTGAGTTCGGGCGGGTGAATCATTTCGCCATCATCCGGCAAAATATCACGGCACAACAATTTCATCAGGGTAGATTTGCCCGTGCCGTTGCGCCCGACCAAACACAGGCGTTCGCCCGGTTCTATGGTGAGGTCGATGCCGTCAAATAGGCGATTGTCGCCGTTTTCGAGGTGGATATTGCGTAAGTGAAGTAAAGCCATGAGTGCCAGCGCGGTGTTGAACAGGCGGGCAGTATAGCGCAGATGCGGGAAAAAGGATTCTGTTACGCAGCGCCTTTCACCCTAACAGAGCGCACCTCCCTGTCAAACTGCCTGACGTGTTTTTGGTACTTTTGGGTACGGATTTGCAAGGTGTGCAGGGTGTTTTGATAGTGTTTGAGTTGCGCCATCAGCTCAAGCATCTTATCAATATCAGCACGTTGTAGCGTGGTGACTGGCGTTGCTGAGGTTCTGGGGGCGGGTTCAACCACCGTTTCGGATACGATTTCGACGACCGGTTCAGGAGCGGGTTCACCGACCTGCTCATGGATGGGTTCAACGACCGCTTCAGACGATACCTCAATCACGGTATCTGCTGCGGTAAGCGCACTGCTTGCTTCGACAATAGCGTCGATTGCTGTGGCACTGCGGGTATTTGCCAAGGTAGCGGTAAGTGCCGGGCTTAGGCTATTGAGCCATGCCAAATCAATATGCGGCGTATACACGCTGGCTTCGGTGAATTCAGGTGCTGGTGGTTCAGTAACTGCCACTGGTTCGGGAATGATTGCCGGTTCAGGTGCGCTTATAGGCGTTGGGGTGATTAATTTCCCGAACGGCCCGGTGACTTTGACCGATTTTTGCGTGACTGTCAGCGGGATAATGCCTGCCAGCGCATCGGTATCAGGTGGCAGTGCCGCATGGTATTGCATCAGATGCGCATTCGTTTGTTTCCACGCCACCGGCCAGTCGTATTTGAATTGGCGCTGGTAAGCTTCCCGCACCCACAGCGGCAGCCAGAAACACCGACCAGAAAGTTCCAGCAAACCCAATTCACGCAATTGCAAAATGGCTTGGTAACGCTTGCGTTGGCTCAGGCGGAGGAAACCTGCGATCAGGCTGGCGTAATTATCTTGCGGCGGGCGCTTGAAGATTGGGGGCAGTGACCAATTGCGTTCCCTGCTGAGTAACGCTTCCAGCGTGTCCCAGTGAACCGGGCGGTACAATAGGCTCAGTAAATAGAGGATAGCTTCGGTGGGTTTGCCGTGCAATTCCGTGGCGTTGGCGACCAGAATACGGCGGGCTTGGCGACCGTCGGCTTGCTGATCCATCAAGACGGGGATTTGATCCATGCGTTGCCAATCGCCCGCGTGCCAGACGCTAAGATAGCCACCCAGCAAATTCAAGGTCAGCGGATTTTGCCCGTAATCAACGGCAATTTGCCGCAATCTGTCGGTGTCTGCCTGCACGCCTTTGTAGCTTAAACATTCGGCGGCAGCATCCACGGATAGTTTTTCCAGTGCGTGGTGTTTTACACCGGTCTCATCGAAATTACCCTCCAACGGTTCGCGGCTAATGACGACGCACAGACCTGCATTTTGGGTAGCGAGGCGTTCCAGTAATACGTTCAGGCGCGGGTCGCCGACTTGGTTAGCGGCACTGCCTTTGGTGTATTGCAGGGTTTCCAAGCCATCCAGAATCAACAGGGTATGGTGCGCATTCACCAGTTTAGCCAAATACTCACCCTGTAATAAATTGGGGCAACGGGTGGCAGCTTCCCCACCAAACCAGTGCAGGGCGTAGCGAAAAAACTCTTCAACCGGATTTTCTAACGGGCGAGTAAGGTCGGGGGGGTAAAACGACCAGAGAAACACCGTTTCAGCATCATGCCAGTGCTTCTGTTGCAGCGTGTGTAGCCATTTATGTATCAGGGCGGTTTTGCCAAGCCCGCTTGCGCCATGCAGCAAAAATAGGTGTGACTGGCTGTCGACCCACGCCTGATTGAGCAAGTCAATTTCGTGAGTGCGCCCAAAGAGTACGGGCATTGCAAACTGCTTAACGTAATCTTCCGCCTCAGTATCGCGCTGCCCACAATGGTATTCTTCCCGGATAAAGACCCTGGTCATTTGCATTTCCCCAATGCCTGTAAAACGTTCTTATGGGCTACACGGTAGCAAATCACCCGCACTTGTCAAGCAGCCCGTCTGCCATTCTGCCATTAAGTCCGTATTTCTGGCAGAAAGTTCAGTCAGGCACTCAGGCGTTTGACCGTGGGCTGTATACCCGCCATATGGCGGGCGCGTTGCAACAGGAATGCGGCTTCACGGACTCCACCGGTTAAGCGTAACAGGCGTGTCAGCAATTTCATGTTTTGCGCCATACTGGGTTGGTCGTGGCTGAGTTCCGCATACGCCACCCCGCGTCGGGCGCAATACATCGCGGCAGATAGATTACCGAGAATCAAATGGTGTTCACACAAATGATTCGCAATGATCGAGGCACGATACCAATGCTTTTGTACGGCGGATTTTTCCAGTTTGACACCGAGGGAACGGGTGGCTGTCACGGCTGCTTGCACGTCGGAATGCCCTAATGCCGAATATTTAATCTGGCTACCGGGTAAGGTTGCGGTGTCAGGCGGCAGCACCGTCGCCAGTGTTTGCGTGCATTTTTCCAACAAACTTTGCAGGCGTTCGGGAATGCCGGGGAATCTGGCGCGTACCCGTTCACGGAAATACGTGCGTAACAGGCTGTGCACATCCAACGCGCCGGTATCGGGGGCAGCAGTAATCAATTGCAAGTGGTACAGGCGGCGTTGCACGCGGGAAAATTCGCGGATACTGAGTTTGCTCAGTGGTGCCAGCGCTTGCAGGGTTTCATCGGGCTTTAACCAGCGCTGAAACCAAGGTTGCCGCTGACTTTGCAACAGCAGGAATAATTCTTTCTGCGTAACCGGGCGGTCTAATAAGGTAATGAGGTAGAGCAATAATAGCTCTGGGGTTTTCCACAGCCAGTGCTCGATTAGGGCGAGTACCCGCCGGGTTTGTAAGCCTTCGCGCTCTTTGTCGCGCCATGCCAAAATACTGTTCACTTCCTCGATACGCCCACCATTGGCAAGGTGTGACCCCAATAAGTTGAGGGTGAGCGCATGACCGCAAAAATCATGGGCAAGCTTGCGCAAGGTGGCAGGTACTAGCAGCACACCGCGTTGGCGCAATAGCTCAGCACCTTCAGCGTCACTGAAGTCGGGCAGCGTGTATTGGGTAAGGTGCAATTGGAACAATTCACAGCTTGGCAATGGTTGGCGTGAAGCAATTACGCATAAACCTGGATTATAAGCTGCAAGTAAATTAATGAAGACACCCAATGCGTGTGTCTGTAATGCTGGCGATTCCCCGCTTATTTCAGCAAAACTCACGGTAGGGAAATTATCCAAAACTACCAGCGTGCGTTCGCGCTGAATCAGTTTCGCTAACAGACTAACCCGTTCGAGGGGGTGCGCGGGTAAGGTAAGATGACTGCCGAACCATTGCAGCGCGTGTCCGATGAATTCGTCAACCAATGCTGGCACATCCGCAACGTCGGTGACATCGGGGAATGACCAAGCATAAACCTTGTCAGCTCCACGCCAATCAGCCGCTTCCAGCCTGCTTAGCCAAGCTTGCAGCAGCGATGTTTTCCCCGTACCACCCAAGGCATTGAGTAGAAAAAAGCCGGTGTCTTCATCGTGCCATGCTTGATCCAACGCCAACAGTTCGCGCTCGCGGGCGACGAACCCTTGCGCACTAGTTGGTAAATTAGCAACCGTGTGTTGCGCTTGTTGCGCTTGTTGATGCCGCCAAAAAGTGACAAATACCCCAATCATCTTGCTTGCCCACCTGATAAATAGGTCGAATGTTGTTATTTATTAGCTAATCAGCTTATCAAGTAAAATAGATTTTTTTAATTAAATTAGATTTATGGTATATAAGCGCTTTATTTTCCAGCACTCAGTTGCTCAGCAGAGGGATCCGGGGTTTCGACCAGCTCATTTTGTACCAATTGTTCAGGGCTATTATTCAC
>JBEUIR010000031.1:11461-13928 GCA_040415395.1 Candidatus Thiothrix namsaraevi | reverse complement strand
TTCGCCCAGCCGCTATCAGGCTTGTATGAGCTGATCCAATCACGGCGTTTGCTATCCGATTTTTCCAGTCTCATACCCAGTGCGACCGATTTGCAGCAGCACCATGATTACTGGTTACGCGGCGGCTATCCCGAAGTATGGCTAAAAAATAATCCCCGTTTTCACAAACTGTGGATGCAGAATTATGTGAAAACCTACCTTGATCGCGATATTTTGCGCCTGTTTCCCAATTTGCAGCGCGAAAAATACCAGCTATTCCTGCAAATGCTGGCGCAATTATCGGGGACAATCATCAATTACTCTGACGTGGCGCGGACGTTGGGTCTATCAGCGCCTACCGTGCGCGACTATTTTAGGATTGCCCACGGCACATTTATCTGGCGGCATATTCCACCCTATGAAAAGAATGCTGCCAAGCGCATTGTCAAACATCCCAAGGGTTATTTGCGGGATTCGGGTTTGTTGCACCATTTTTTGCATTTGTATACGCAGCCGGATTTGTTAGCACATCCGCACATGGGGCATTCGTGGGAGGTGATGGTGATCGAAAATGTGATCAGAGGACTCAATGCTCAAGGGGTGATTTTCGATTATTACCATTACCGCACCGCCGCTGGTGCAGAGGTCGATTTAGTGTTGGAAGGTGAATTCGGGTTGTTACCCATTGAAATCAAATACAAACAAACCGTGACTTTGCGTGATTTGACAGGTATCCGTAATTTCATGGAGGAATACCAATGTCCTTACGGTATTGTGATCAGTAACAACGATCGTCTTGGTTTGATCGACGAGAAGCTGATCAATATTCCGTTTGGGTATGTATAAATGATCGGCATCCTTGGCGGCACTTTCGACCCTATCCACCACGCGCACTTACGCACTGCGCTCGAAGTCGCGGAACACTTCGGCATTAGCGATATGCGCTTAATTCCGGGCAAGCAGCCGCCGCACCGTCCGCAACCTATTGCCAGGCCAGAGCAACGGCTGGCAATGCTGCAAGCGGCGATTGCCAGCGAACCGCGTTTACATGCCGATGACCGCGAACTGCGCCGCGAGGGGCATTCTTACAGTTTTGACACGCTGCAAACCTTCCGCGCTGAAGTCGGTAACGAACGCCCGCTGCTGTTTACGTTGGGCTTCGATGCCTTCCTGCATTTTGAGCGTTGGCACCGTTGGGATGAAATTTTAGCACTCACGCATCTGGTCGTGGTGCACCGTCCAAGGTATAGTCTGCCCCCTAACGGTTGGTATGAACCTTTCCTCAGCACAAACCCCGATGATTTACGCGCCACACCCGCAGGCAGGATTTACCTCTTAAGCGTCACCGCTCTCGATATTTCTGCCACCCATCTGCGTATGCTATTGAAACAGGGTAAAAGCCCCCGATATTTACTACCAGACAGCGTTCTGGACTATATTCAACGACATCAACTTTACTGTGAATAATTAATGGAACTCGAAACACTTAAGCAATTAGTAGTGACCACACTGGACGATATGAAAGGTCAAGACATCAAGACGATTGATGTGCGTGGCAAATCCTCCATCACCGATATGATGGTGATCGTCACAGGCAACTCCAACCGTCACGTTAAATCCTTGGCGGATGCGGTTGAATTAGCGGTGAAAGAAGCAGGCGTACAGCCATTGGGTATCGAAGGTGACGCGCAATCCGACTGGGTATTGCTAGACCTAAATGACATTATCCTACACGTCATGCTCGCCAGCACCCGCGACTACTACAATCTGGAAAAGCTCTGGGAAGTCGGGGAGGGTCTGCCACAATCGCGCCCCGGTATGCTGGGTGTGCCTGACTAGGTGCGCATTCATTTATTAGCCATTGGCACGAAAATGCCGGGCTGGGTCAATACTGGCACGGAAGAATACGCGGGTCGAATGCCGCCGCAATGCCAGTTATTGATCCGCGAAATTGCCGCCGAGAAACGCACCAAAAACAGCGATTTGAATCGCATTCGACAGAGTGAAGGTGAAAAGTTGCTGGCAGCGATTCCCGACGGCAATCTCGTGATCACGCTCGATGTCAAAGGCAAGCCTTGGTCAACCGAACAACTTGCCCAGCAACTCGATAGCTGGATGATGTCCGGTCGTGATGTTAGTTTGCTGGTTGGTGGTCCTGAAGGTTTGTCGTCAGCGTGTTTGCAACGCGCGGAGCACAGTTGGTCGCTGTCGCCACTGACGTTTCCGCATCCGCTGGTGCGGATTGTGGTGGCGGAACAACTGTTTCGTGCCTGGAGTATTTTGACCAACCATCCTTACCATCGCGGGGATTAAATGCACGCACCACAGCTTATTCTTGCGTCAGCTTCACCTCGTCGCCGCGAATTGCTGGCACAAATTGGCATTCACTTTGCAGTGCAAACAGCGGATGTGGATGAAACACCATTATTGGGGGAATCACCCGAAGCGTTAGTGGAACGTCTGGCTATTCTCAAAGCGGAAACCGTTT
>JBEUIR010000031.1:0-11361 GCA_040415395.1 Candidatus Thiothrix namsaraevi | reverse complement strand
ACGCTAGGCATTCTCAACGGCGAATTGTTGGTAAAGCCCCGCGATTTCCCCCACGCGCAACACATGCTGCGGCAAATGTCGGGTCAGGCGCACGAAATCCTTACCGCCGTGGCTTTAACCACAGCAACTGGCACACAGGTGAGGTTAAGCCGCAGTGTGGTTAAGTTCCGTACCATCACCGATTCCGAAATTCTGGCATACTGGGCGAGTGGCGAGCCACATGACAAAGCCGGGGCGTATGCGATTCAAGGGCTTGGCGCAGTTTTTATCGAAAAGCTTGAGGGTTCTTACTCTGGGGTCATGGGTTTGCCGCTGTTTGAAACGGCGCAACTGCTGGCAACGGCAGGCATTAATACCTTATAAAAATCATTACTACCAAAGGCAGACTCATGAGCGCAGAACTACTAATCAATGTTACCCCGCAAGAATCACGGGTTGCCTTGCTCGAAAATGGCTGTTTGCAAGAGGTGCTGATCGAACGCACCACCCGCAAAGGCATTGTCGGCAATATTTACAAAGGCAAAGTTAGCCGCGTACTACCGGGGATGGAAGCGGCTTTCATCGACATTGGTTTGGAAAAATCGGCGTTTTTGCACGCTTCTGACCTCACGCACCCTTCGCTGGAAGAATTTCAAGGCAATGCTATTCCACGCCCGACCTTACAAATCAGCGAATTGCTCTATGAGGGCAAAAAGCTGTTGGTGCAAGTCATCAAAGACCCGTTAGGCAGCAAAGGTGCGCGTTTGACCACGCACGTCACTATTCCGTCGCGCTTTTTGGTGCTAATGCCGGATAACAATAACGTGGGAGTTTCCGGCAAAATTGAAGAAGGTGCAGAACGTGAACGCCTGCGGGCAACGGTCGAGCAATTACGTGCTGAATTTGGCAGTGAACACGGTTATATCGTGCGTACCGCTGCGGAAGGTATCAACGAAGATGATTTGCGCCGTGATATGAAATTTCTGTGCAAGCTCTGGGACAGTATTGCCAAATCATCGGTCGAGTCGCCAGCTCCCACCTTGGTGTATTCTGATTTACCCTTAGTGTTGCGGGTATTACGCGATATGGTAGGGGAGAAAATCTGCAAAGTGCAGATTGATTCCCGCGAAACCGCCACCAAAGTCATTGAATTCAGCCAGAAATACATCCCCGATTTAGCTGGTGTGATTGAGCATTACCCCGGCGAACGCCCGATTTTTGATTTACACGGCGTTGAAGAAGAAATCCAAAAAGCCTTGCAACGCAAAGTGCCGCTCAAGTCTGGTGGTTACTTGATTATTGATCAAACCGAAGCAATGACCACGATTGATGTGAATACCGGCGGCTTTGTCGGTAGCCGCAATTTGGAAGAAACCATTTTTCGTACCAATCTGGAAGCAGCGCAAACCATTGCTCGCCAGCTACGCCTGCGCAATCTGGGCGGCATTATCATTATCGACTTCATCGACATGCTGCAACACGATCACCGCCAGCAGGTATTGAAGTTATTGGAGAAGTCGCTGGAGCGCGATTACGCCAAAACCTATGTGTGCGATGTTTCCCCGCTGGGCTTGGTGGAAATGACCCGCAAACGTACCCGCGAAAGTTTGGAACATGTGCTGTGCCAGCCTTGTCCATGTTGTAATGGCAACGGCTTTGTCAAAAGCGCGGAAACGGTGTGTTACGAAGTGTTCCGCGAAATTTTGCGGGCAGTGCGCCAGTTTGATGCACGTGAATTGCTGGTGTTGGCTTCACAGGAAGTGGTAGATTTACTGCTTGATGAAGAATCCGACAGTTTAGCGGAATTACAGCAATTCGTGGGGATTCCGATCCGTTTACAGGTAGAAGCACTTTACACGCAGGAGCATTTCGACGTTGTACTTCTCTAGGAGGCAGGGCGGTTTTGTATTACGCCTCACCTACCTGCTACTCACCTTCTTTTTTCATTGGGTTATTGTTCTGGTTGCGCTGGTGGGGCTGGCGCATCTGTGGTTGCCGATGGTCGATGACTACAAAGGCATACTGGAACAAGAGCTATCGAGCTTTGTTGGCAACCCGATTAGCATTGGGCAAATTCGTGTCGACCACGACAGCGAGGAATTGCGCTGGGTGTTGGAAAATTTGCAACTCACTGACGATACTTCTGGGCAATCTCCCATTCAAATCCGTCAACTGAGCCTCACGGTAGACTGGCGCGAAAGTTTGCGCACCTTGCGTTTGCAACCAGCGGATATTGTGTTGGAAGGGGTGGAGTTTATTCTGCGCCAAGAAGCCAATGCGCTGCCAGAAGTACAAGGTTTGCGCTTTCCCTTGCCGGGGCAAAAAAACACCGCGCTGAATATTGAGCGCCAGTCACCGATTCGCATCAGTATCAATAGCGGCTTTGTGCATTGGATGGATGTTACCAACCGCCGTGCGTTAACCTTGAGTGATTTGCAATTCATGGGCGAAATTTTGCCGAATGAAATCACGTTGCAAGCGGATGCGTTATTTCCCCCAGCGATTGGGGAAACTTTGGGTGTGGACGCGGTATTGCATCAAGTGACTAATGCCGAGGGCAAGACGCAATGGGACGGAACGCTACACACCCGTACCCAGATTTTTAATCTCGCCGCATTGCCGTCACCCTTGCTGAAACACTACGGGGTGAATGCGGGTGGCTTGAAGCTGGATGCCACCATTAAAGCAGCGGCAGGCAAGCCTTTGCACATCAGTGGCACGGGTGATATTCAGCATTTGGGCTGGACAGGTAATGCCCAGATCCCTGCGCTGCAAGGTGTCAATGCCTCGTTCACGGCGGCTAATGAAGGCGGTAGCGTCAAGGTTAAGCTCAGCGATAGCCCCTTAAGTTACCCGCAGTGGTTTGAAAAACCCTTGCGGGTGGATAGCCTAGCTGCGGATTTGAACTGGCAAGTCAAAGCCGATGGCTGGCATTGGCAACTCAGTCACTTAACAGCGGAAAACCCTGACCTTACCCTGCAAGGTACCGGAACACTGGCGTTACCGACGCAACAGCCCCCCGCTATTGACCTCAATATGACGTTTGCCACGCGCCGTACTGTGGATAATGTGCGTGATTACATCCCCGCCATTATTCCCGATGACACCGAAGAATGGTTAAAAACGGCGATTGTGAAAGGTTACGTGCCCAAGGGTGAATTTATATTGCGCGGAAATCCGGCAGATTTTCCCTTTGCACGTCAGTCGGGTGTGTTCGATATTCGTTTCGATATTGAAAATGGGGTGTTGGCATATCTACCTGAATGGCCCGCCGCCCATGAGGTGAACGGTGAGCTGCATTTTCACAATGCGGATATGAATGCCACCGTGCACAGCGCTCGGATCATGGATTTGGAAGTGGCTGGCGGCACGGTGGCGATTCCCGGTATGCACGGTCACGATACGCACTTGTTACTCGATTTGAACACGCAAGGGGATTTGCAAGCGCACATGAGTTATTTGCGTGACGCGCCGATTGGGCGCAGTTTGCGGGATTTCATGCAAGTCGCTGAGTTTTCTGGCAAGTCGGCATTGCACCTGAAATTGGACGTACCCTTGAGGCAAGCGACGCTAGAGCAACAAGGCGTGGCGGTGGATGGTGTGGTGAGTTTGCAGGGCAACCGCTTTGCGATTCCTGAGTATGATCAAGTCTTTACCAACTTGCAGGGGCAGGTGCATTTTGATCAGTATGGTGTCAATGTGACTGGAGCCGCTGGGCAATACCGCAAACAACCCCTTAAACTGTCAGCACGTACCGATAAAATCAAAGGCATTATCAGCGTCGATTTGCAACAACAGCAGCAACCTGCGGTGTTTTTGCCGGAAAGCCTTGCGAGTGTGCGCGACTATCTCAGCGGTACGGCATTGGTAAATACTCGGCTGGAATTGCCCGCTTTCGGTGCGAATGCCAGCACAGGTAAAACACTCACGAGTTTGAAAGTGCAGGCGCGTAGTCAGTTGGAAGGGGTGGTAATTGCGTTACCGCCACCGTTTGGCAAAGCAGCAACGGAGGCGCGTGAATTACAGGTGGACGTTGACCTGCCGTTTGACTCGGCTAAGCCTTGGCAAGCATTGGTGGGATTAGGTCAGCACCTAAAGGTACAAGCCCGTTTGCCGCATAAGGGTAAACAAGCGCCTGCCATTGGTATTGGCGTGGGTGGCAAGCCGGTTGGTTTACCTGCTAGTGGCATCCAACTAAATGGGGAATTGGCGGAACTCGACTTATTGGAATGGCAAGCGCTGGGGAAACTTAGCGGTGCAGGGGCGACACCCTCGGATATGCCTAATGCGTTGCTCGCCGATCTGAAGATTGGCAAGCTGATGGTGGGCAAACAATCGTTTGGTAAGGCAGCACTGAGTGTCCGTGGTGGCGACATTCTCAAAGCGCATGTACAGGCAGATCACTTGCAAGCCAATATACACTTACCCGTCAAAGCACCGGCAAGTGGGCGGGTGAATATTGATGCGCAATACCTTGATCTTGATCAGCTTGGCGAACAGCTACCGACGGGCAAAGCGGCAGCGGGGAAGGGCTTATCGCCGGTAAATTTCCCCTCCATGCGTTTCACTTGCACGGATTGCCGCAAGGGCGAGTTCCCGCTTCAGTCGCTTAGCCTCAGCTTGAATAAATCCCGCGAGGATTTATTGATTGAACAGTTGGAAATTCGTCACCCCCTGATGGTGTTATCCGCGTCTAAAGGGCGCTGGTATACGGCAGCGGATGGTTCATCCCACACCGAACTTACTGCCAATGCAACGGTGGCTGAACCGGGCAAGCTGCTGGCAAAGCCGGGTAGTGCCGCCGCCTTGCAGGGTGGGGAGTTAACTGCCAATGCGCAATTACACTGGCAAGGCGCACCGTTCAGCGTTGCCTTGGCGAATTTGAATGGTACGCTTCAAGCCAAGCTTGGCAAAGGCAGTTTGACGGATGTTGACCCCGGTTTAGGGCGTTTATTGGGCTTGCTGGATGCGCAACGCTTGCCGAACCGGCTTGCCTTGGATTTTCGCGACATGACGGTGAAAGGCGTGGCGTTTGATGCGATCACTGGCAGTTTCCGTTTGGAGCATGGCGTTTTGAAAACCCACGATACCCTCATCGACGCGGCGGCAATGGTGGCGGGGATTGAGGGCAGTCTCGACCTTAGCCGCGAAACCTTGGATCATACTGTGACCGTCGTGCCAAACTTGCGTTCAACTTTGCCGGTGGTGGGCGCGGCGGTGGGCGGTATCGGCGGTGGTGCGGCGATGTTACTGTTGAATTCATTGACGGAAAAACCTCCTGCCCATCAAGTGCAAACCGAGGGTGGATTACGTTACCGCGTGACTGGCTCATGGGAAACACCGGAAATTGTCGAATTAAAACCACCATTAAAAAAGACGACTGTTGATGTTTTGACGCATTGAACCGACAATGAGACCACGCATACAGTAAGGGGAAATCAGCATGGCGTTAATCGCAGCACTACAAATGGCAGCAGGCTCACAGGTTCAGGCGAATCTGATGGAAGCCGGGCGGTTGATTAAGGAAGCAGCAGCACGCGGCGCAGGCATGGTGGTGCTCCCCGAAACCTTTGCCATGATGGGTGCAGACGATGCCGATAAAATAAAAGTGGCGGAAACCTTCGGTGAGGGACCTATCCAGACCTTTATCAGTCAGCAAGCCCGCAAGTACGGGGTGTGGATTGTGGCGGGTACGATTCCGATTCGTTCCGACGACCCAGCGCGTTCCTACGCTGCCTCGCTGATGTACGATGCCAAAGGCAATGTGGTGGCACGTTACGACAAGATTCATCTCTTCGATGTCATGCTCAGTGAAAATCAGGAAGTTTATACCGAGAGCGACACAACCGTGCCGGGCAAAGCGCCTGTTGTGGTGGATACGCCGTTTGGCAAGGTCGGGATGTCGGTGTGTTACGATTTGCGTTTCCCGGAATTGTACCGGCGCTTATCCGCGCAAGGGGCACAAATTTTAGTGGTTCCTGCCGCGTTTACCGAATTGACGGGTAAGGCGCATTGGGAGGTGTTATTACGGGCGCGGGCGATTGAAAACCTGTGCTACGTGGTTGCTCCCGGACAAGGCGGTTATCACGTCAGCGGACGTACCACTTACGGTCACAGCATGATTGTGGATTATTGGGGGCGGATACGCGATGTGCGTGAGAAAGGCGCAGGCATGGTTTTGGCTGACATTGATTTGGATGCATTGCAACAAACCCGTAAGACTTTTCCGGTGCTTTCCCACCGTTGCCCAACACAAAATATTAATCAAGGAATAGCATGAAACAGGCATACGATTTTGCCCAAGAGGCATTTTTTGCCCCGACGGGTTTGAGTGAAACGCATTTGGAGCAAGTCTTCAGTCAGCTTTTAACCAAAGATACCACGCTGGCAGATTTGTATTTTCAGTCTGCCCGCCATGAATCTTGGGGCTTGGAAGAAGGCATTATCAAAAGCGGCAGTTACAGCATTGAGCAAGGCGTGGGCGTGCGCTCGGTGTGCGGTGAGCAAACCGGCTTTGCCTACAGCGGCGAAATCACGCTGCCTGCGTTGCTGGAATCCGCGAAAGCTGCGCGTGCGATTAGCCGTGCGGGGCAATCAGGTTCAGTGAATGCGTGGACAGTGCGTACCCCGCAACGCCCGCTTTACGGGATGGATGACCCGCTGAACTCGCTTTCCGAAGACGATAAAATCAGCTTTTTGCGCCAAATTGACAGCATTGCGCGGGCAACCAGCCCTTACGTGCGCCAAGTGATGGCAAGTATGGTAGCCGTGCATGAAATCATTCTGGTAGTGGACGAGACCGGGCGCATGACCGCTGATGTGCGCCCCTTGGTGCGTACCAATGTGTCGGTCATTGTGGAACGTAACGGGCAAACCGAAAGTGCGACGGCAGGCGGTGGCGGACGTTTCAACCTCGATTTCTTTGTGACTGGCAATAAGGCGCAAGAGTACGCTGAAGAAGCGGTGCGCAAAGCCTTGATCAATCTGGATGCGGAGGCCGCTCCCGCAGGCAATATGACCGTGGTGTTGGGCAATGGCTGGCCGGGTGTCTTATTGCACGAAGCGATTGGGCACGGTTTGGAAGGCGATTTCAACCGCAAAGGCACGTCGGCATTCGCAGGGCGGATTGGCGAACAAGTGGCTGCCAAAGGCATTACCGTGGTGGATGACGGTACGCTGGAACAACGCCGTGGCTCGTTAAGCGTGGATGATGAAGGCACGCAAACGCAATGCACCACGCTGATCGAAGACGGCATTCTCAAGGGTTATTTATTTGACCGTCAGAATGCGGCATTGATGGGGACGCAATCCACCGGCAATGGTCGGCGTCAGTCTTACGCCAATTTGCCGATGCCGCGCATGACCAATACCTACATGCGGGCAGGCGACTATGATCCGGCAGAAATCATTGCGTCGGTGGAGAAAGGCATTTACGCGGTGAATTTTTCTGGCGGGCAAGTCGACATTACGTCGGGCAAGTTCGTATTTTCTGCCTCGGAAGCGTATCAAATTGAAAACGGCAAAATCGGTAAGCCTTTGAAAAACGCTACGCTGATCGGTAATGGCCCGGATGTTTTAACCCGTGTCAGCATGATCGGTAATGATTTGCAACTGGATACCGGCATCGGCGTGTGCGGTAAAGATGGGCAAAGCGTACCGGTAGGCGTGGGTCAACCAACACTTCGGGTTGACGGTTTAACCGTTGGCGGCACAGCGACAGCATAAGGATAATGACCATGATTGAACTCGACAACCGTTTCGACCTCTCGACTGAATTTCAAGCGATGGCGGAGCAGGTGCTGACGGCAGCCAAAGCCAAAGGCGCGACAGCGGCTGAACTCGACATCGACAAAAGCATGGGGCTTTCGGTCGAAGTGCGCATGGGGCAGGTGGATAAGCTGCAATACCACCGTGATCAGGGCATTAACCTGACGGTTTTCTTCGGGCATCGCAAAGGCTATGCCTCGACGGGTGATTTTTCGCCGCAAGCGTTGGAAGATACCTTGGAGGCGGCGTGCCGGATTGCGCGTTATACCTCGGAAGACGATTTCAACGGTTTGGCGGATGCGGATCGCATGGCGACCGAATTTCCGACGCTGGATTTGTACCACCCGTGGGAATTGAATGCGGACATGGCCATTGAGATGGCGCTGCAAACCGAAGCGGTGGCGCGTGAGCATGATGTTCGCATTACTAATAGCGAAGGCGCGGGTGTGGATAGCTACGCGGGCATGAGCTTGTATGCGAATTCGCACGGTTTCATGGGGGTTAGTCACAGTACGCGCCATTCCTTGAGCTGTTCGGTGGTGGCGCAAGATGGCGACTCCATGCAGCGCGATTACTGGTACAGCGTATCGCGTGTGCCAGGGTTGTTGGAATCGGCGGATAGCGTGGGCGCGGAAGCGGCGCAGCGCACGGTGCGGCGCTTGAATGCGCGTTCCTTGTCTACCCGTGAAGCACCGGTATTGTTTGTGCCGCAAATGGCGCGGGGTTTGGTTGGGCAATTGGTGTCGGCGATCAGTGGTGGTTCGCAATACCGCAAAGCCAGCTTTTTGCTGAATTCGATTGGGCAACAAGCTTTCCCGGATTTCGTACAGTTGCGTGAAGACCCGTTGATTCGTCAAGCGTTGGGTAGCCGTTCCTACGATGCCGAAGGCGTGGCAACGCAAGCGCGGGATATTGTCAAAGATGGGGTTATTCAAGGCTATTTCCTCAGCAGTTACAGCGCTCGCAAGTTGGGAATGCAAAGCACGGGCAGTGCGAGTGGCGCAACCAATTTGTTGCTGGCGGATACGGGGGTGAGTTTCCCTGATTTGTTGGCGCAAATGGGTACGGGCTTGATGGTAACGGAATTGATTGGTAGCGGTGTCAATGGCATTACCGGTGATTACTCGCGGGGTGCGGTGGGTTACTGGGTCGAAAACGGCATGATTGTGCATCCGGTGGAAGAGGTGACGATTGCCGGAAACTTGAAGGCTATGTTCCAAGGCATCGTTGCGATTGGGGATGATGTGGATGCACGCGGTAGTATCCGTACCGGGTCGATTTTGATTGATAAAATGACCATTGCCGGTCAATAGTTTATTTAAAGGAAGTGTATGAGTCAGTTTGAGAATGTCAGCGTTACTAAAACGGCGAATGTGTATTTTGAGGGTAAGTGCGTCAGCCACACTGTGACGCTGGCGGATGGGTCGCGCAAGAGCGTGGGAGTGATTTTACCGTCTACCCTGACGTTTAATACCGGTGCGCCGGAGATTATGGAATTGCTGCAAGGTCGCTGCCGTGTGCGCTTGGCGGGCAGCGATGTTTGGGTTGATTATGCTGGCGGGCAATCGTTTGAGGTGGGTGCAAATTCTTCCTTCGACATTGAGACGCTGGACGATTTGCACTACGTGTGCCATTTCGGTTGATTAATGGCTGATGTGTTGGGCGGGGCGAGTTAAGGCTTTCCCGTCCAGCATTGCCTGATTGCCTTCCAGTGTTAATCTGCCTTCTACAAACCATTTGAGCGCCTGTGGGTAGATGATGTGTTCCTGCTCTTGTATCCGTTGCGCAAGGCTTTGTTCTGTATCGCTGGGTAACACCGGCACTTTGGCTTGAATAATCACCGGGCCGCCATCCAATTCTGGGGTCACGAAATGCACGCTCACACCGTGTTCATGCCCGCCGTCTTCCAATACGCGCCGATGGGTATGAATACCTTTGTACAGTGGCAATAGGGAAGGGTGGATATTGAGCATTCGCCCCGCGTAATGGCGCACAAAATCAGGCGTGAGGATGCGCATAAACCCCGCCAACACCACCAAATCCGGCTCGAAACCGTCAATCTGCGCTTGCAAGGCTTGATCGAACGCGGCACGGCTATCAAAGCGGGTGTGATCCAGCGTGACGGTTGGGATTCCAGCATCCGCAGCGCGTTGCAAGCCCAATACGTCGGCGCGATTGCTGATTACTGCTGCAATACGTGCATTCAGGCGACCGGCTTTAATCGCGTTAATAATGGCTTGCAAGTTACTGCCGCTGCCTGAAATCAGCACTACCAATGCAGGCAGTGCTGTGGTTTTATTAAGCGACATACTGAACGAAGGGGGTATCGCTGTCAGAGGCATCCATCGTGCCAATTTGCCAAGCTTTGATGTTTTCCAAGCGGCACGTGCTAATGATTTCTTCGGATTTGTCAGCGGGGACGACCAAGATCATGCCGATACCGCAGTTGAAGGTGCGTAACATTTCATCATCTGCCACGCCGCCTTTTTCCTGCAACCAGTTGAAGATTTCCGGGCGTTGCCAGCTACTCAAACTGATTTTAGCTTTGGTACGGGCAGGCAAGACACGCGGTAAATTTTCGGTTAAACCACCGCCGGTGATGTGTGCGACGGCGTGCAGATCGTAACGGCGCATTAAGCCGAGAATGGCTTTGACGTAAATGCGGGTCGGTTCCAGTAAAGTACGCCCTAAGGTGCTGTTACCGAAGGCTTCATCCAACGATGCGCCACTGACTTCGATAATTTTACGAATCAATGAATAGCCGTTGGAATGCGGGCCACTGGATGCCAGCCCAATCAGTACGTCATTACGGTGTACGCGCGAATTGTCGAGAATATTGTCACGTTCCACCACGCCGACGCAGAAGCCTGCGAGGTCGAAATCGTCACCGTGGTACATGCCGGGCATTTCGGCCGTTTCACCGCCTGCGAGTGCGGCACCGGCTTGGGAGCAACCTTCGGCGATACCGGCAATGACTTTTTCAGCTATATCAACGTCGAGTTTGCCGGTGGCGAAGTAGTCGAGGAAAAATAACGGCTCTGCACCGCTGACGATAATGTCATTGACGCACATTGCTACCAAGTCAATGCCGATGGTGTCGTAAATGCCGGTGTCGATAGCAAGGCGAAGTTTGGTGCCTACGCCATCCGTACCGGATACCAGCACCGGGTTTTTGTAGTGCGACGGGATCGACATGAGTGCGCCGAAGCCACCCAATCCGCTGAGCATTTCAGGGCGTTTGGTGCGTTGCGCGTGGGGTTTGATGCGTTCTACCAGCGTGTTGCCTGCGTCAATATCAACACCAGCGTCACGGTAGGTTAGGGAGGGTTTGCTTGAATCCATTAAGCCTGTCTCGGTTAGGGCAGTCATAAAGGACGAATTCTAGCATAGCCACCCCACGGCTGACAGACAGAAAACCCAACCTTTGTTTGAAAAAACACTGGAAATCGCCAAACGTTTTGCGTAGTATACGCATCCTTCGGAGAGCTGGCAGAGTGGTCGAATGCGGCGGTCTTGAAAACCGTTGAGGGTTATACCTCCGGGGGTTCGAATCCCTCGCTCTCCGCCATCAATATCAAAGGGTTGCATTGTTTTTACGGTGCAGCCCTTTTTTAT